>CAYTCW010000027.1:31431-39513 GCA_964436235.1 uncultured bacterium | reverse complement strand
TTCTCCCTCCCCATGCCCCACCCTCTATCCGCAATTTGCCTGACGCTTTATCGTTAGTTTATCGATAACCTTTTCTGTCGTGACTTTAACTTGATATTACAATAGAACCCTGCCTTTAAGTTTTCTTTTTTTCTATCCATTTCATCTAATTTTATCTTAGTGTTGTCTTATGTTGCCTCATCTTGTATAATCTCAATTTCTTTTATTTCTTTCTTGCCGGCTTGGTTGTTTGCATTCGCGTGCTGTGCACGCGAATGCGTAGCAATAAAGGCCTTATAGCAACTATGCTTTACAGCTCACGGGAAAAATTGTTGTAAATCGGCACTGATAATCGCATCGCTAAAAATTAACTGAATGGCATGTGAGAAAACTCTTTGTAATCTGCTTAATCAAGTTAAATAATGCTTTTACATAATAAAAGTTGTTATTCTTTAGAGTCTTACCGTGAGCATTAATATTAAGTTTCGGTAGTGCGTAAATAGTACGCCTTCGCGCGCGCAACGCGTGCGCGAAGGCGAAAATAGCAAAAGGCATGAAAAAAGTTTATGGCATGAAAGAAAAAGAGAAAGAAAGAAAAAGTGGCAGGAATTTTATTAAAGAAATAAAAGAAAAACTTCGCAGCCGGCAGGAAACACCGCCAGAAATAAAAAGGCTGTGATAACAGCCTTTTTATTAAGGGAGAGTAAAGGGGGCACGGGGGAATAGAGAGGGCCATTGGTCCTTTCTATTCCCCCGTCGCGGTCTTATAAAGGCATTATAATGGTTTTGCAGAGTTTCCGTAAAAAGTGAGTAAAAAGGAAATTATTGACAAAATACAACTTTTTATGATAATATAGTCAAAATATTTCGGCGGCCGGAGCGGTTCGCTTGCGGCCGGTTACTTTTGAATTATAAAGTTTATGCCGGCTGAACTTATAAAAACTCGGGTTAAGGGTTGCCTATTATCGGGCAACCTTTTATGATTAAATAGCTTCGTTAATATGTCTTAAATGTGTCTTAATAAAATAACAAGGGGTGTATAATGAATTTTCAGCAGATAATACTCGCTCTGCAAAATTACTGGTCGCGCCAGAAATGCGCTATCGTTCAGCCTTACGACATCGAAAAGGGCGCCGGCACTTTTAATCCGGCCACTTTTTTAAGGTCGCTCGGTCCGGAGCCGTGGAGCGCGGCATATGTGGAGCCCTGCCGCAGGCCTACTGACGGTCGTTATGGTGAAAACCCGAACCGCGTCCAGCATTACTTTCAGTTTCAGGCGGTAATGAAACCTGCGCCTGAAAATATTCAGGAATTATACCTCACCAGTCTCGAAGAACTTGGCATCAAGCGCGGCGACCACGATATCCGCTTCGTCGAAGACGATTGGGAATCTCCGACTCTCGGCGCGTGGGGGCTCGGCTGGGAGGTCTGGCTCAACGGCATGGAGGTAACTCAATTCACTTATTTCCAGCAGATCGGCGGTATCGATTTAAACCCTATTACAGTTGAAATAACCTATGGAATAGAGCGTCTGGCTATGTATATCCAGAAAAAAGACTCGATATTCGATATAGAATGGGTTAACGGCATAACTTACGGCGAGATATATCATCAGAACGAATTCGAGCAGTCCAAGCATAATTTCGAGATGGCCGACACGGCGATGCTGTTCACGCTTTTTAATACTTACGAAAAAGAAGCGAAGCGTTTGATCGAAAACAATCTTGTATTGCCTGGTTATGACTACATTATGAAGTGTTCGCATTCGTTTAATTTATTGGACGCGCGCGGCGCGATTTCGGTTACCGAACGCGTTAAATATATCGGACGCATAAGAGAAATGGCGAAAAGTGTCGCGCAGGGATATTTAGCCAAGCGTGAAGAATTGAATTTCCCTTTATTGAAGGAGAGGAATTAAAAGATGAAAAAAGACTTTTTAGTTGAAATCGGCGTCGAGGAAATTCCGGCCGGTTTTATTGAGCCGGCAATCGACAGTTTTCATACGATAGTCACCGAAAAATTACGCTCCTCTAATATAGGTTATGAAAAATCTTACTTTTACTCGACGCCCCGCCGTCTGGTGGTATATGTGACCGGCGTGGATCAAACGCAAAAAGACCAGTTCGAAGAGGTTAAAGGCCCCCCAAAAAAGATAGCTTTTTCGGATATAGGGCGTCCGACTCAGGCCGCTATGGGCTTTATTGAAAGCAATAACGCGAAAATAGAAGATGTAGTTTTCAAAGCCACTCCGAAGGGCGAGTATTTATATCTTAATAAAGTGATAAAAGGCGTCAACAGTGCGGAGCTGCTGCCATCGATTATAACTTCTTCGCTTAATTCAATTAATTTTGCTAAATCGATGAAGTGGGACGCAAGCCAGGTAAAATTCGCCCGGCCGGTAAGATGGATATTGAGCCTTTTCGGCTCCGACGTGGTTAAAGTAAATTTCGCGGGCGTCGAGTCTTCTAATATAACGCACAGCATAAGGCGCATGAATTCTTCAGCCGAAGTATCTTCGCCGGCGGCATATTTTGATACGGTAAAAAAACTCGGCGTAATAATCGATTTAAGCGAGCGCTGCAATTTAATTATATCGGGCCTCAATCAGGCCGCTGAAAAATACGGCCTGAAGACGATAAAAGACGAGGCATTAGTGCGCGAGGTGGCTAATCTTACCGAATCGCCATACGCTATTTTATGTGAATTCGCATCAGATTTTTTGAAATTACCCGAAAAATTACTTACATCGACTATGATAAAAAAGCAGCGTTATTTTCCGCTCTACGATTCGCAGTCGAAGCTCACCAACAGGTTCGTCGTTTTTTCCAACGGAGTTCCCGCGCAGCCTGACGAAGTCAAGTACGGAAACCAGAAGGTAATAGCCGCGCGGTTTGCAGACGCCGAATTTTATTATAAAGAAGATGCTAAAACCACTATGGCGCAGAAGTCCGAAAAATTAAAGGCCGTTTTATTTCAGCAGAAATTAGGTTCGGTCCATCAGAAAGCGTTGCGTATAGCCGGGCTCGCGAAATATTTATACTTGTCGTTAATATTAAAAGCGCAGCCTTCCGATGAACATAAAAAATCTAAACTCGAAAAGATAGAACAGTGCGCCTTATTGTGTAAGGCCGATCTGACATCTGAAGTGGTAAAGGAATTTACCGAGCTGCAGGGCTATGCCGGAATGGTGTATGCGTCTAACGAAGGGCTTGCCGCCGAAGTGGCGTCAGGCATATACGAGCATTATAAACCGTGTTTTAAAGGCGATACTCTGCCTTCAAATATCGAGGGCCAGGCCGTCGCTATAGCCGATAAAATGGATACGATAGCCGGCTGTTTCGCTATTAAAATGGTGCCGACCGGATCGGGCGATCCTTACGCGCTGCGCCGCGCCGCGCTCGGGATTGTTGAAATAGCCGTTAATTCAGCGTTTTCATTCAATTTTACCGAACTGGCAAAATACGCTCTCGGTCTTTATCCGCAGGAGCTTCTTGCCGCCGAGCAGTGTGATATAAATAAGACTGCGGCCGATATAGGCGCTTTCGTAAAACAGAGATTCGAAACTAAATTAAAGGAATCCGGCGTCCGTTATGACGTTATAAATGCGGTTCTGTGGAACGGCATTTCGAATATTTACGAAGATTACAGAAAAACACTTTGCCTGTCGAAGGCGCGCGCCGAAAAAGAATTTATATCACTCGCGCAGCCTTTTAAGCGCGCGGTGAATATAACTAAGGCCGTCGATGCGCCGCCGGCTGTAAAACCGGACTTATTTACGCTCGACGCTGAAAAAGAATTATACTCTAAGTTTTACAAAGTTAATGATGAGGCTTGCGCCGCTATCGACGCAAACGATTATGAGCTGGCTTTCCGCCGTCTGAGCGAACTTAACGAGCCTATAGATAAATTTTTTACCGGCGTAATGGTTATGGACAAGAATGAAGATTTAAAAAATAACAGAATAGCTCTTTTATGTGCGGTCAAAGGCCTGTTTTTAAAACTTGCCGACATATCCCAGCTTGTTATAGAAGAGTGAGTCACGGAGTTATAAATGAGCAATAACGATATATTAAAGGCTTTAAGCCAGAAATTGAACGAATTAAAGCAAGAGCTTTCAGACAGTCTGACTTCTCCTGAAGACGGCGATTCGCTTTTAAAAGCGGTCCGCGAGGACGAAGAGAAAAAATTTATAATACCGCATGAGCTGCCGGTGCTGCCCATTCGTGAAATATTAGTTTTTCCGTATATGGTTGTGCCGCTGCTAATAGGCCGCGAGCTTTCGATCAAATCGGTGGAAGAGGCTATGGCGGGCGGGCGCAAGATAGTCCTTGCCACGCAGAAAGATGCTAAAAACGAAAATCCGGGCGCCGCCGATCTTTGCGAATTCGGCATAGCGGCGGAGATACTCCAGCTTTTAAAGCTGCCTGATGGCACGGTCAAGGTTTTAGTCGAAGGCCTCAGGCGCGTCAAAATCACCGATATAGTCATGGAAGGCGTCCGGATCAAAAGCGCCAGGGTAGAGACCGTCGAAGAAATTCTCAGCGAAACCGCCGAATTTGAAGCTTTAAAACGCTCGGTGATAGAGCAGTTCGAAAAATACGTAAAGCTCAACCGTAAAATACCGGTCGAGATAATGATGGTTATTTCCAACACCGATGACGCATCGCGTCTCGCCGACGTTATCACCGCACATCTGACGATTAATATCAACACCAAGCAGAGCATAATCGAAGCGGTGGACGTTCATAAGCGTTTCAGCATACTTTTAAAGATATTGAGCAAGGAAGTTGAAATACTTACGCTCGAAAAAAAGATACGCAGCCGCGTCCACGAACAGCTCGAAAAAACTCAGAAAGAGTATTATTTACGCGAACAGATAAAGGTTTTGCAGAAGGAGCTCGGCGAAGACGAGAGCCTGTCGGGCGAAGCGGAAGAATATCGTAAAAAGCTCAAAAAAATAAAGATGCCTGAAGAATGCGTCGAAAAAATCGAGAAGGAAATAACGCGCATGGCGAAGATGCATCCTATGTCGGCTGAAACTTCGGTCATGCGCACTTATTTAGACTGGGTGATCGAGCTTCCCTGGAATTACGAAACTAAAGACAATTCCGATTTAAAAAAATCGGAAAAAATACTTGAAGAAGACCATTACGGCCTTGAAAAAGTCAAGGAGCGCATTGTCGAATTTCTCGCGGTGAAAAAATTAGCGGGCGATAAAATGAAATGCCCGATACTTTGTCTGGTAGGCCCTCCTGGCGTTGGCAAAACCTCGCTCGGCCGGTCTATCGCGCGCGCGCTGGATAGAAAGTTCGTCAGAATTTCCCTCGGCGGCATGCGCGATGAGGCTGAAATCCGCGGGCACAGGCGCACTTATGTGGGGGCGCTTCCCGGCAAGATCATGCAGCATATACATCAGTCGAAGACTAAAAATCCGGTATTTCTGCTCGATGAAATAGACAAGCTCGCCAGCGATTTTCGCGGCGATCCGGCTTCGGCGCTTTTAGAAACGCTCGACCCCGAGCAGAATTCTTCGTTCACCGATCATTATATAAATCTGCCGTTCGATTTGAGCAAGGTTTTTTTCATAACCACGGCTAATCTCGCTCACAGCATACCCGGCCCGCTTTTAGACCGCATGGAGGTAATAAGGCTTTCCGGTTATACCGAGGAAGAAAAACTCAATATAGCTCAAAAATATTTAGCGCCCAAGCAGATAAACGAAACCGGCCTTTCGGATTTCGCTCCGAGCTTCAGCGATGACGCTCTCGCCCATATAATCCGCCACTATACGAGAGAGGCCGGCGTGCGCAATTTAGAGCGCGAGATCGGCTCTATACTCAGGAAATATGCACGCATTATAGCCGGCGGTAAAAAGCCCAAATCGCGGCTTATAGATATCGCCGAAGTAGAAAAGCATCTCGGCGCTAAAAAATTCAAATACGGCGAAAAAGATATATCGGATACCGTCGGCGTGGTTAACGGCCTTGCCTGGAGCGAGGCGGGCGGCTCGGTGTTAAAGATAGAATCCGCCATGATGGAAGGAAAAGGCGCGCTCAATCTGACGGGCCAGCTTGGAAATGTAATGCAGGAAAGCGCGAAGGCGGCTTTTGCCTATATCAGGTCGAACGCAAAAGCGCTCGGGATAAACTTATCGGTTTTTAAAAAATATGATTTTCACGTTCATGTCCCTGAAGGCGCGACGCCAAAGGACGGGCCGTCGGCGGGTACGGCGCTGTGTTCTTCGTTAGTGTCGCTGATAACGGGCAAAAAGGCCCGCGGCGACGCGGCTATGACGGGCGAGATAACCCTTACCGGAAGCGTTCTTGCCATCGGCGGAGTTAAGGAAAAAGTTCTCGCGGCCGCCGCGGCAGGCATTACGACCGTGATTTTACCCGAAGATAACCGCAAAGATCTCGAAGAGATACCGCAGCCGGTCCTTAAAAAATTAAAGATCAAATTCGTTAAAAATATAAGTGAAGTAATTAAAATAGTTATTAAATAAAAAAAGAAGGTATGAATATGAGCGCTAATATTGAATATTTAAAATGCGTGCTGTGCGGGCGGCGTTTTGCTGACGGCGAAGTCTATTACACCTGTCCCGACTGCGGCCCGTTCGGTTTATTGAATGTTATTTATAAATATAAAGATATAAAAAAGAATTTTGAAAAAAAGCTTGCGAAACCTCCGGCCGTAAATGAAAATAATATCTGGCGCTATATCGACATACTGCCGGTGGACGAATCGGTTCCGCGCACCAATCTGCGCGTCGGAATGACGCCTTATTACAAACCGGCACGGCTCGGCGAGTTTTTAGGACATCAAAATTTATATATAAAAGACGACGGCCAGAATCCTACCGCTTCTTTTAAGGACCGCGCCTCGGCGGTGGGCGTGGCTAAGGCCTTCGAGCTTAAAAAAGATATCATTACCTGCGCTTCGACGGGTAATGCCGCATCGTCGCTCTCCGGTATATGCGCTTCCATGGGGCTTAAATCATATATTTTCGTGCCTAAAACTGCGCCGGTGGCCAAAATAGCACAGCTTTTACTATTCGGCGCCAATGTATTCATGGTTGACGGCAATTATGACCAGGCTTTCGATCTATGTATGCAGGCTTCCGAAGAGTTCGGCTGGTACAACAGAAATACCGGTTACAACCCTTATCTGCTCGAAGGCAAAAAAACCTGCGCGCTCGAAATTTACGAACAGTCAAAAGGCTCGCTGCCCGATTACGTTTTCGTATCGGTCGGCGACGGCTGTATTATCGGCGGAATTTATAAGGGCTTTTACGATCTGATGAATCTCGGACTTATTGAAAAGGCGCCTAAACTCATAGGCGTTCAGGCGGAAGGTTCCAATCCGTTCGTGCGCGCCTATCGCGACAATAAGAGCCGCAAACTCGTGGATATGGTTCCTGAAACCGTGGCTGATTCCATATCGGTCGGCATACCGCGCGCGTCGCACCAGGGCCTTAACGCGGTTTATGCGACCGAAGGCGAGTTTATCGACGTTACTGACGCCGAAATATTAGATTCGCTTAAAATACTGCCGCGTTACGCGGGAGTGTTCGGCGAGCCGGCCGGCGTCACTTCGCTTGCGGGTTTTATCAAGATGAAAAAAGCGGGCCGCATACCCGAGAACGCTTCGTGCGCCGTAGTTATAACCGGAAACGGCCTTAAAGATATCAATACCGCGATTTCATGCGTCACCAAGGCGCCGGTAATCGAACCTACGCTCGATGCCGTAAAAAAATCCCTTAAGCTGTGATATTATGAAAATTAAACAAATAGCGCTTGCTGGCATGTTTATGGCGCTCGTCGCCGTCGTCACTAAAATAGCGCAGGTTCCCACGCCGCTTACTCAGGGTTATATTAATCTGGGCGATATTTTTGTAATATTCGCCGGCTTTTATCTGGGGCGCGGCGCCGGGTTCTTTATAGGCGGCGCCGGTTCGGCCATAGCCGATATTTTAAGCGGCTATCCTTTCTATTACATAACTTTTCTCGTTAAAGGAATTGAAGGGTACGCGGCCGGGCTTCCGCTATTTTGCTATAAACCCGATCTTTCGAAGGCAGCCAATCAGCTCAGGCTTTTTTACGGTTC
>CAYTCW010000027.1:25009-31331 GCA_964436235.1 uncultured bacterium | reverse complement strand
GAAAATAAAGATACGGGTATAGAAAAAAGCAAAAATAACGAAAACGAAAATAAAAGCGAAAGCAAAAAAAAAATATTCTCGTTAGTCCTCGCCGCCGGTGAAAGCAGCCGCATGGGAACGCCCAAGCAGCTTCTTAGTTACGGCGGCGTCAGTTTTTTAAACAGGGCCATAGAAGGTTTCATACGCGCCGGAGCGGATGATATCGTCGTCGTGTGCGGATATATGTTCGAGCGGATGAAAGAGCATATTCTTAATTCTAATTATTCAATTTCACCAAAAGAGCTTATGGACCGTTTAATTATCGTTGAAAACGCCGGCTATAAAAGCGGTCAGCTTTCTTCGATAAAAGCGGGGCTGAACGCCTTCACCCGAAAAAAAGCGGTTGATTTTTACAGGGGATTTATGATACAATTAATCGATCGGCCGTTAGTGCGTTATGATACCTTTGTCAAATTGAAAGAAACCTTTGTTTCAGGCTCTCAGCCGATATTAATTCCTTCTTACCAGATGAAAAGAGGACATCCGGCGTGTTTTTCTTCCGAGTTTATCGGCCGCATAGTATCGCTCGGCGAGAATGCTTCGTTAAAAGATATACTGAGTTCTTATGAAAGCGGCATTAATTATTTAACCGTAGACGACGCCGGAATTATAGAAAATATAGATACGCCTTTAGAATATGAAAAAATAAAAGGAGTCGTGCATGTTGACTAAAAAGCAAAACCTGTACTCGGTAGTTGGCAAAAAGGTTAGCAGGGTTGACGCCCGCGAAAAAATCGACGGCAGCGCAAAATATATTGACGATCTGGCTTTTGAAGATATGCTTTTCGCTAAGATGGTATGTTCGGCGATTCCGTCGGGCCGCATTAAAAAAATCGATAAAAGCCGCGCGCTTAAATTAAAGGGCGTGGCGGCCGTTTTAACGGCGGCGGATATAACCGGCCTTAATAAAATCGGATGCGTGGTTGACGACCAGCCACTTCTGGCGCATGAAGTGGTCAGGTTCGCGGGCGAGCCGGTCGCGATAGTAGCGGCGGAAACGCGTGAAGCGGCCGAAGAGGCTGCCGGCCTTGTGGATATCGAATATGAGCCGTTAGAAGCCGTTTTAACCGTCGATGATTCGTTTTCCGAAAAAGTGAAGGTACATCCTAAAGGAAATACCGTCTGTCACTATAAGGTAAGAAAAGGCGACGATATAGACGAGGCCTTCAGCAAGTCTTATAAAGTATATGAAAAAACTTTTACGATAAATTATCAGGAACATTTATATTTAGAAACTCAGGGCTGTTTGGCGCTTGTAGAAAACGAAGGTATAACCGTTCACGGCAGTTTTCAGTGTCCTTTTTACGTTCAGGGCGCCGTATCGACCGCCGTCGGCCTTCCGCTTTCTAAAGTTCGCGTCATACAGAGCGTCGTCGGCGGCGGATTCGGCGGCAAGGAAGACGTTCCCTCCGAATATGCGGCTAAAGCCGCCCTGCTGGCTTTCGTTCTCAAAAAACCGGTCAAACTTATATTAGACCGCGCGCAGGACCTTATGGTTTCTTCGAAGCGCCATCCGATGAAGATGGAGTATAAAGTCGGCGTGACTAAAAAAGGTAAGATCAACGCGCTCAAGGTGAGGGCGCTTGCCGATTCGGGCGCCTATACAACTTTATCGACGGTCGTTTTATTCAGGACCTCGGTGCATTTCGGCGGCCCGTATGTCATACCAAATGTCCACGGCGACGTAATAGGGCTTTATACCAATCGCGTTCCATGCGGCGCTTACAGGGGGTTCGGCACGCCTCAGGTTATATATGCCATGGAATCGATGATAAATATTATATGTAACGATATGGGCTTCGACCCGTTCGAGTTCCGCAAAAATAACGCGCTTAAAAAGGGCGCGCTTTCTATTAACTCTCACAAGATAAAAGAATCCTGCGGCCTTATCGAAACTATCGATAAAGCCCGTAAAGAAAGCGACTACGATAAGCGCAAAAAAGAATTCGACCGCTGGAACGCCGACGAAAGCAAGCGCACTCTTAAAGGTCTCGGGGTTTCATCCATATTTTACGGAATGAATCTCGGCGCGAAAGGCTGGTTTTTCGATAAAGCCGGTTCGCACATCCAGATATGCCGTGACGGCTCGGTTACGCTTTGCGTCGGTAACGTTGAAATGGGCCAGGGCGCTAAAACCGTTCTCGCACAGATCGCCGCGGAGGCTTTAGGCTGCCAGGTCGGCGATATTAATTTCACCAATGTAGATACCAATATAGTGCCCGATTCCGGTCCGACGGTCGCCTCGCGCACCACCGTAATGAGCGGAAACGCCCTTCTCGACGCCGCTAACAAGCTGCGTATAAAGCTTATGAATGCCGCGGCCGAAGTTCTCGGACTGAAAGTCAATCAGATAATGGCAAAGCACGGAAAGTTTTATAATATAAAAGATTCCCATCAGTTCGTCACTTTCGCGGACCTTGCTAAAAAATGTTATTTTGATAATGTAAGCCTTTCGGATATGGGTTATTACGTCTCACCGAAGGTCGAATACGATATGCAGAACGGCCAGGGCGAGCCTTATTACGTTTATTCGTACGCCACCGCGGTGTCTGAAGTCGAAGTGGATAAAAAAACGGGAGAAGTACATGTTAATAAGATGACCTGCGCGCATGACGTAGGGCGCGTGATCAATCCCATGCTCGCTTCGGCCCAGATCGAAGGCGGCGTAGCTCAGGGCGTCGGCTACGCGATCATGGAAAACATGGTTTCTGAAAAAGGGCATATAAAAACTCTCGGCCTTTCGACCTATGTGATACCTACCACTAAAGATTTTCCGGAGGTCAAATCGATCTTCGTCGAAGATAAATCGAAAGACGGCCCTTACGGCGCGAAAGGCCTCGGCGAGCCTTCGCTGATGCCGGTAGTCGCGTCGGTTGTAAACGCCATATCCAACGCGGCCGGCTGTCAGTTCGACCACGTTCCGGTACTGCCCGAACGCGTATGGGAAGCGCTTAATGAAAAGAAAATGCGCGATGATGAAAGCGAGGTAAGATAATTATGCCCAATAAAAGTTTTAGCGCGGCTAATTTAGAATTAAAAGATATGGTTGACATAGATTTTACGGTTAATTCAGTCAGACGCGTGCTGCGCGTGCCGTGCAATTATACGCTCTTAGACGTCATAAGATATGAGCTCAAGCTGACCGGCGCAAAAGAAGGCTGCGGCATGGGCGAATGTGGCGCATGCACCGTCATTATGGACGGCGCGCTCGCGCCCGCGTGTTTAGTGCTGGCTACGACGCTTTCCGGCCGCGATATATGGACGATCGAAGGCATTAAAGAAAAAGAAGACGCTAAACCGATAATCGATGCTTTTATAGCGCGCACCGCCACGCAGTGCGGATTTTGCACTCCGGGCATGGTAGTGGCAAGTTATCATTTGCTGACTAAATATGAATCGCCCACTGACGAACAGATATTAGAAGGGCTTTCGGGTAATCTGTGCCGCTGCACGGGCTACGTAAAAATAGTCGAAGCCGTAAAAGAAGCCGCCAAACAATTAAACGCGCTTAAAAAGGAGGGCCGCGATGCTTAGAAATTTTAAGGTATTAACGCCTTCGTCGTTAAATGAAACTTTATATATAATCAATAATATCGATCAGCCGTATCGTTTTTTATGCGGCGGCACGGATGTTTTGGTAAGAATGAAAGATAATCCCGGTTTTGTCAAAGTGCTTATCGATATTTCAAAAATAAGCGAATTGGCTAAAATCGAAGAGCATAAAAGCACTTTCGTAATAGGTGCGGGCGTCCGCCATGAAACTATCTTGAATTATCAACCTTTCATAGATAACTATAACGGTCTCATCGAAGCGGTAGCGGCTATCGGCTCGCCGCAGATACGCGCGGTCGCGACGCTCGGCGGCAATATAGGCAATGCTTCGCCGGCCGGAGACAGTATAGCCGCTCTTATGGCTTTCGACGCGGAGATAGAACTGCGCTCTATAGACTCGAACCGCATTATCAGGCTTGAAGATTTTTTCACCGGCCCCGGTAAAACGGTTTTAAAAAACAACGAGATAATAACTAAAATCATACTGCCTAAATTAAAAGGCTATAAATCGGGCTGGAAGCGTTTAGGACAGAGGCGCGCCGTCGCCATATCAAAAGTATCGGCCGCCCTCGCCATAAGCGTTTCTAAGCGCCCTAACGGCTCTTATAAAGTGAATGATGTCAAAATCGCGCTTGGAGCGGTTGCGCCGACCGTAATTCGCGCGCGGGGCGCCGAAAAATTTCTGCTTGAAACGCCTAATTTTAACAAAGCAGCCGTAGAGCAGGCGTGCGCTCTGGCTTCGAAAGAGGCGCGCCCGATAACCGACGTGCGTTCGAATGCCGAGTACCGCGGTGAGATGTGCGGTGTTCTGCTCGGCGATCTCATCGAGCGCGCCAATATTTTCGACTAAGGGCAAATTAATTACGAAAGCGGGTTATCTATTGTGGATATAATCTATCAGCAGGCGCTCAAACTCAGCGGCGCCGGGCGGCCTTATGTAATAGTTACAATAACTGAAAGCGACGGTTCTACGCCCCGTAAGATCGGCGCTAAGATGATAGTTCTTGACGACGGCGAGATAATAGGCACTATAGGCGGCGGGCCGCTCGAGCATAATTCGGCCCTTATAGCG
Organism: uncultured bacterium; assembly: GCA_964436235.1. Lineage (GTDB taxonomy): Bacteria > Muiribacteriota > UBA9980 > UBA9980 > UBA9980 > UBA9980. The sequence continues at coordinate 26,668 of CAYTCW010000027.1, read as the reverse complement.
CTTGAAACTTTAAAAGAAAATAAATGCAGAAAAGTAAAATTCGAGTTAAGCGATCTGCTGTTAGCCTGCGGCGGCAATGTCGAAGTATTTTTCGAGCCGCATCCCGCCCGCGACCGTGCGGTTATATTCGGCGGCGGGCATATAGCTTATCAGCTCGCGCCTCTGCTTAATTCGATAGGCTTTAGAACCGCCATAGTAGAAGACCGCGAAGAATATCTTTCGCGCGACCGTTATGTTAACTGCGAAAAGGTATTGATATCGGGTTATGAATTTGACGAACTTGAAAAAAACTGCGCCAGTCTCGATCTTAAAGCGGGCGATTATATAGTCATAATAACGCGCGGCCATGAGTTTTCCGACGGCAAGGTCCTCGATTATATAATAAGCAAGCCCTTCGATTTCCGTTACGCCGGCATGATAGGCTCTAAAAATAAAGTTTTAGAGTGTATGAAAACGCTTATTGAAAAAGGATATTCGCGTGAAAAACTCGCGCGCGTATTCGCGCCCGTCGGAATGGATATAGGCGGCGAAACGCCTGCTGAAATAGCAGTTTCGATAGCCGCCGAAATTATCGCCGTTAAATATTCGAAAGATGGAATACATGTCAAAGACAAAAAAGGTTATTTTAGTAATTAACCCGCTCAAGATAGAAAAATTTAATTATATATCTGAAATCATATCGCTTCTCGATGCGTGCGAATGTGATATCTATACGATGGCGGATACTTATAACATATTAAACGCGCGTAAAAAAATAGATCTTTCATTGATTAAACTTGTCGATGAAAGCTGTTCTAATCGCGATAAATTCGATCTTGCGCTATGTCTGGGCGGCGACGGCACGATATTATCTACCGCGCGAAAATTCGGCTGCGTTAAAGTGCCGATACTCGGCATTAACCTTGGAAATCTGGGATTTCTCGCCGAAGTTATGCCGTCCGGTTATAAAAAAGCGATAGAACGCATCTGTAACGACGGTGATTACCAGATAGAAAAACGGCTGATGCTTAAATGTTCGGTAGAGCGCAATAAAAAGAAGGCAGTCACTTTTTACGCTTTAAACGATATAGTCATTCACCGCAGGACTTCGTCAAAGATGTCGCAGCTCGAGGCTTTCGTCGATAATAAGTTCGTCGACGCCTATCGGGGCGACGGTTTGATAATCTCGACGCCTACCGGTTCGACGGCTTATTCGCTATCATGCGGCGGCCCTATTTTAGCGCCCGACCTTTTAGCTATGATAATTAACCCGATTTGCGCTTTTACTCTTTCTTCGAGGCCGCTTATAGTATCATCCGGCTCTAAAATAAAAATATTTAATCACTCTCCTGATCAGGCGCTTTTATCGACCGATAATCAGGAATTTTTCAAACTTCAGAAAGACGATATAGTGTATATCACTAAATCCGAATTTTCGGCGCGGTTGGTTAAATTTAGCGAAAATAACTTTTTCGATATTTTAAGAACTAAATTAAGCTGGGGAAATTTTAAAAAAAATTAGCTTGAAATAAGGCATTTAGTAGCTTGATTAAAAATATTAATTGACATTTAGGCGAAAAATAATTATACTGATCATAAAATTTATAAAGTAGATGGTTTTATTGAACGATAAATCTAACGCTCAATATAATTGCGATATAGAGGCGGCCGAACAGATAA
>CAYTCW010000027.1:0-24909 GCA_964436235.1 uncultured bacterium | reverse complement strand
ACCAGTTCTATTTTATGCGTTCCGCTTAAAACAAAAGATGGCACCATAGGCGCTCTTGAAGTGTTAAACAAGGTCGAGGGCGAAAAATTCGATTTAAACGATCAGAGCCTTCTGATGGCACTTGCCAGCCAGGCCGCCATGGCTATTGAAAACGCCCGCCTTTACAGAAGCGTTTTAGAAGAACGCAATAAGATCGTATCGATAGTCAATTCGATGGGCGACGGCGTTATAGTTACGAATGAAAACTTCGATATCGTGCTTACCAATCCTGCCGCCGAATCGGTTTTCTGCGGAGGCGGTCCCGGTTCCACGGCATGTTTCGAAGATATTTTTAAATTAAGGGTTATTCTTTCCGAATTATCGCAGCTAAAATCCAACACTACTTTCGATCTGGTTTTAATGAAACCTGAAAACACTATCCTGTCGAATAAAATGACTGTGCTGCGCGGCGCGGACGATGAAATTACGGGCTCGATCGTATCGATGAGAAATATAACCGATCTAAAACACCGCGAAAATATTCGCGCGCAGTTTACCAGCATGATGAATTATAAAATATCCGATCAAATCCAGCGCCTGCGCGAAAGTCTGAAAAATAACGAAATATCGAGCGACGGCGTAAAATGTATAGCCGAGTCGATCGAGGAAAAAGTGAATAAATTAATTCAGTTTTCCGAAATGGAATCGGGCCCGCTGCGTTTGGACCGTTCGTTAGGCTCGATAGGCCCCGTTATAGAAGCGGCGGTTGAGGATGCCCGCGATAGATATAATTTCAAGCGTATCGCGCTCGAAGTGATATGTGAAAGCGAAGTTTACAATATGGACGTAGAGGTTGACCGCGACCGTATTAAAACCATACTCAGCCTGCTGTTGAATAACTGCATTAAATACGTTTCCGGCGACGGTAAAGTCGAGGTTAAAATAGGCAACGTTTCCGAAATGCTCGAGGTCAGAGTCAGCGATAACGGCATAGGAATTAAGGAAGAAGTGCTTCCGAAATTGCTCGATAAGCAGTATCATCTCGAAAACGTTTTGAGCTCGAGCGAGGCGTCGCTTAGCTTGGCATATATAAAGCATGTCGTCGAAGCGCACGGCGGAGTTATTAAAATAGATTCGACGGTCGGAAAGGGCACCGAGGTTATTATCACGATGCCTAAGTTTATTCATTAGCAATTGATTATTGGATAACGAATAATGAATTATAAATAAAGAATTTACGAAAAATTAAATTAATTATTAATTAAAGTGTTAACCGGACATATTCAATAAAGTTAAGAGGTCGTATTTTGGAATCCATCAGCACGGTTAAAAGGCAGATACACGAAATAAAAGTGGCGGCTACTTTAAAGCATATCGAAAAAGTGAAGCAGTTCGTCGTCAATATAGCGCAGACTATCGAGTTTTCGCCTATTGAAATGTTTCAAATAGAGCTTGTCGTCGATGAAGCCTACGCTAACGCCGCCGACCACGGTTCCGAATGCAGCCGCGACAAAGAGGTGCATGTCAGATGCATCGTCGAGGGCGAAAAGTTGATAATAATAATTAAAGATTTCGGCGGCAAACCATTTAATCCTGATTTTTTCGAACGGATCGCCGATAAAAAAACATGGGGCGTAGGCGGCCGCGGCATAAAAATAATCAAAGAAATAATGGACGAAGTAATGTATTTTTTCGTCACCGGCCAGAGCACCACGCTTTATATGGTTAAATCAAAGGGAGCCGAAGGCGGAGACGGCGAAGAAAAACCCATGCCGGTTATAACGCTTCCGTTCTCGCTCGACGACATACCGCCGATACCGACTTAATAAATAAGCAAATTATTAGTTTATAATTTTTTTATAGAATTTCGCGCCGCTTCGTTTTTTTTTTCGATGCGGCGTTTCTTATTTTTTTGAAGGGTGGAAGAAAAAGTTAGAACTCCTTTCACCCGCCCTATGCCCACTGTCTTGTCCGCAAATTGCCTGACGTTTTTTTGTTTTTTTGTCGATAGCTTTTTTAGTCAGGGCTTTAATTTGGTGAAAAAGTGTTTGCCTAAACAGCTTTTTTATATAATTGAATAATATCCGAATATCTCAATTTTTTAGCGTTGGGGATATAAAGCTGTCCGTGACCGTAGAGGCGTATTACATCGGATGCGAGCCGGTCGAGCTTATCTTCGGTGAGGCCGTATTGCGATAATTTTTTAAACGAGCCGAGACGCGTGAAAAATTCGGTAAAACAGTCGATGGCGTTGGCCGCGCGCTCTAATGCGCCGGTTACTTCTTTGAAAGAAGTGATTTGTGTAAAGTTTTCGTTTATAAGCCTTTTAAATAAGCGTAGATACAGCTTTTCATAACGGTTGGCGGCGCTTTCGAATGAAAACTGCATCAGGTGTGGAAAAAGCGCGCCCAGACCGAGGCCGTGCGGCAGGTCCAGATGCGCCGAGAGCGGATGTTCGAGGTCGTGCAGCGGAAAATCGCCGCCGCGCCCTACATGGGTGATTCCGGTGAGCGCGAGAAGCGATATATACGAAATATTTTCGTGCTCGTTTATCGATGCGCTGCCATCGATTATTTTATAAGCGTTTTTGATTAAATCGCAAAGCAGAGTTTCGGTCAGCGAATCGGCTACCGGCGAGGTATCGCCGCCGCTGATGTAGGTTTCGAGAAGATGCGAAGCTATATCGGTAATGGCGTATCCCGCCTGTTCGATTGATAGGTCCATACAGAATTCAGGGTCGATAATAGCTAAGGCAGGCATTATTTCAGAATCGGTCAGAACGGCTTTTTCTTTAGTTTCGTCGTTGGATATAACTGAAAATATCGATATTTCAGCGCCCGAGCCATAGCGCGTGGGTATGGTAACGACAGGGAGCGCGCCTTCGACGAGTTTAGCTCCATTATCGTTTGAGCCGCGGATGTAATCCCAGATACAGCCGCCTGAAACGGCAAGCGCCGCGGCCGCTTTTGCAGCATCCATCGCAGAGCCGCCGCCGAAGCCTATCACAAAATCGCATCCGGTTTCATTTATAATCTTCGCGGCTTTATCCACCTCTGCCGCGCGCGGATTGGGCGATATTCCGCTAAATATTTCACATGAAATTTCGGCCGCGGCGAGCCGGTCGTCTAATTTAGCTATTTTACCGGATTTCTGCAGATAATTTGCGCCGCAGATTATCAGCGCTTTGTCTCCGATATTGCCTTCGGCGATCAGTGCGCCCGCTTCTTTGAATACTCCCGATCCGAAAGCTATCGCCGGCAGGCCGTCTAAATTGAAACTGTCCATTGTTATATTTCCTCGCTTCTTTTATTATTTATTATTTAATTTAATTTTGTAAAAATGATATGGCTAATTATATAACAGGGTTCGGTTAATGTCAAATCATAATAAGAGTGCGGATAAAAGATTTTTACGGGGATAAAACTTAATTAAATCTTTTAAATAGCATAATTTCGCGTATAATATTCTCCGTAATATCCACATAATATCTTTGACAAATCAGGCATATTCTGGTAAAATAAATCCGGCTTTATTATACATGAAATAAGGGGTTTTACAATCCATTGGAATTTAACTCAGCGCATATATTGATCGTTGACGATCAGCCGATTAACACGGCCGCTCTTAAAAAAATATTGTCGCAAATCGAAGGGATCAAATTCAGCGAAGCCGTTAACGCAGAGCAGGCCTTAGAAGCGATAAAATCGGATATACCGGATATTATACTTCTGGATGTATTAATGCCGGGCATGGACGGTTTTGAATTATGCGTAAAAATTAAAAAAGATCCAGCCGCGGCATCGATACCGGTTATTTTCATAACTTCCCTAAACGACGCTGAAAGCATCGAACGCGCCTTCGATAGCGGCGGAATAGATTATATTTCAAAACCTTTCAATCCGCGCGAAGTTAAATCGCGCGTCAGGGCCCATCTCGGTGTAAAATTGTCCTCGGACCGGATAGCGGCGTTAAGCGCCTGGAAAGACCGCCTTTTAACTATACTTTCCCACGATATGCGCGGGCCTGTAGGCAATCTTTCGGTTTATACGCAGATGCTCGAAACCGAGCTCGGCGAAGTTTCTCCTTATTTCAGCGATCGTTTTAAAAGAATTAAAAATTCAATATCGTCGGTTACCGATTTAATGGAAAATTTGATTCAATGGTCGGTAACTCACCGTGAAGGCGCATCCGTTCAGGCTGAAAAATTCAACTTAAAATCATTGATAGAAGGCTGCCTCAGTGCTTACGGCGTTTATGCCGCGGATAAAAATATCGGCCTTAAATCCGATTTTACCGATAATATTGAAATTACCGCCGACAGGCGGCTTATTGAAATAATAGTAAGAAATTTTATCCGCAACGCAATAAAATTTACCGCTTCTGGCAGCGTATGCGTAAAAGCCTCTTTAGACGGCAATTTAATTACCATAAGCGTCGAAGATACCGGAACCGGGATGGATTCTGAGGCGGTTTCGCGAATAATCGAGGGCCGCGCGGTTTATTCGACCACCGGCACGATGAAGGAAAAAGGTTCGGGCGTCGGGCTTATGATATGCAAAGACCTGGCGGCCGTCTGCGGGGGGAAAATATCGGTTAAAAGCCGGCCGGGCGAAGGAAGCGAATTTATTTTCACTTTTGCCGACTGCGCCGCCGGCAAAAAGGTTTGATTGATTTATGGTATCCTTAGACATAAGAACGCTTCTATATTTATCTTTCATCGAGGGTTTTTTGCTCGGCATATTGTTTCTATATTTAAGCCGCATAAAAAAGCAATATGAAGGAGCATTTCAGCTCGGGCTGAGCCTCGTCATCCTTTCGATCGCGATGATATTGTTTTCGTCGCAAAATCTCGCAACGCCTTTTATTTCGATAGTTCTTGCAAATTGCGTAGCGGCGTCCGCGGTCGCTTTATTGACCTTCGGCATTAAAAAATTCATCGGCCTTTCCGCCGTGCCCCGTTATTATGCAGCTCTAATAGCAGGGGTTTTTATGGTGGTTTATTACACTACTTTTTTATCGCCGCAATATTTTAAATTAAGGCTGATATTTATATGCGCGCTTTATTTTACTATGTTTTATAACCTGTTTCACATCTTATATTTTCGTAATAATATAACTTCGATAAAAAGCGCCGGCCGCGCAGCTTCAATTTTTTATTTATTCATTTCATTATTTTTTTTATTCAGGACCGTTATTTTTATTTTTCACGGCGGGCCGCTTTCATTTAATATGATGAGCGCTCATCAGGGGATTGAAAAGGAACTATATGTGCTTACGCTTGTTTTTATGAATTTATATTTTGTGGGTTCATTCACTTTGTTTATAACGATGCTTAATAATAGATTGGAAGGCAGTCTTATCGAAAGTGAAGAGCGTCTTCGCAAAAATATATCCGAACTGCAAAAAAGCGATGCGGCAAAGGCGAAATTCATCTCGATAATATCGCACGATTTAAGAAATCCTATAGATGGGATAGTGTCGTTATTATCGGCTATGAACGCTCAGGGTGATGCTCCACCGAAATTCGCCGAAGATATTTATTTATTGAAAAAAACTTCACTCGGCGTCGCCGCTCTGCTTGAAAATCTTCTCGAGTGGGCAAAGGCCCAGACGCGCAATATGGAGTGTAATCCTTCGCCCGTAAAGTTGAATGAAGCCGTTTTAGAAGTGATGAAAATTTTTGAATTAAGGGCGCGTCAGAAAAATATATTCATTAAAAATGATGTTGTGGATGATATCGTTATTTGCTCCGACCGCAGAATGTTTTTGACCATACTTAGAAATTTAGTCAATAACGCCGTTAAGTTTACAAAGGCCGTGGGCGAAATCATAATTTCCGCCTCAGTTGAAAAAGACTCGGCCGCCGTCACGGTTAAAGATAACGGCGTTGGAATGAAAAGCGAAGTAATAGACGGTATTTTCAACTTAGACCGCTATAATCATATATCGACGGGGACCGCCGGAGAAGCGGGTACCGGTCTCGGACTTCTTATCTGCATTGAATTTGCCGAGCTCAACGGCGGATCGATACGAATAACGAGTTCGCCCGGAAACGGCGCCGAAGTTAAGGTTACAATGCCGCTGTGGCGTGATAAATCGGGCAATGCATAATATACACAGAAAGAGCGTGTTTATGATATGATAAACAATAGGTACAGAATTTTAATAATAGATGATGATGATCTGCTTTCCGACGGGCTTACTAGAATTTTTGAGGCCGAAGGCTGGCAGACGCGGCGTGCGGGTTCTTTGAATGAAGCGTCCGTATATCTCGGCGATAACTATATTAAAGCCTGCGATTTTGATATTATAATACTTGATATAATGTTGCCTGACGGAACCGGTTTCGATCTGTTAAAAAGCATGAGAGCTTTTGCGCTCAGCGTTCCGGTTATCGTTCTTTCATCTCAGAATAATGAATCCGACAGGGTGGCGGGGCTCGAACTCGGCGCGGATGATTACGTATCAAAGCCCTTTTCGCTGCTCGAATTAAAATCACGGATAAAGGCCGTAGTCAAGCGTTACATTAATAACCGCGGCGGTTTTGAAAAGCAGCCGATTAAAATTTTTAAGTTTAAAAAATTAGAAGTGGATTTTGAATCGGGAAAAGTGAATTCCGACGGTGGGAAAAACCAACTCAGCTATACCGAACTCGCTCTGCTTAAAGCGCTCGTTATGAATCCCGGCCGTGTAATCGGCCGGGAAGAACTAATCGATATCATCTGGAAAAATAATTTTATCGAGTCAAACAGCCTGCCGCCGCATATTTCGAGGCTGCGAAAAAAAATCGCGCCCTATGGTGATCTTATCGTTAATATCTCAAAAATGGGCTATTCAATAAATTTAGAGGCTGATGAAACTTCTTCTTAAAACACCTTTATCTTCTTTTTAGCATCTCCCGGGTATAGCCTTCATAACATATAAACATTTCATTTAATGCAATAAAAATGCAAATAAAATGCGAATAAAATGCAAAAATTTCGTTGTACAATATCATACTGAACGTATAACCTTAAAAAGGCTATATTATTCAGGGTACAGATATTATAGAATTCAATTCGCCCTGTTAAATTTCTTTTCAATCGATAAGTGCCGCCGCATGTTATTTATAATACTGCGTTTATTGCGTTAATTTTTAAAGTATATAAAAAATAATAAAAAAATAAGGGAGAGGCGCTATGATTTTAAAATCAAAGTTTCGTTCGATCGTATTCTTATCTTTAATTTCAATTTTTACGATGTTAATTTTTAACTCAGGCTGTGACGATGGCGGCGGCGGCGGAGTTCCTGCGGCTGGCGGCGGTTCGCAACCGGGCATCGCTGAAAAGCAGCTTATAATAGAAGGCCCCATACCCGATGAAATAGCCCAAAATACGGCGGTAATGGTTCCTGATGCTCCCGCGGGCGCGAACCGCTCGGTTGAATTCGGCGATTCAAAAGAGTTTAGCATAGCCGTCATCGACCGCGACGACCCGGCGCTTGCCCGCGAGCTCGCGCCTGTAGTGGTGGAAACGAGTGAAAGTTCGCTGTATCGTTATAAATATAGAACTGTTATTAATATTGGCGAAGGCCGTAAGATACCGTTTATAACCATAAAGAGCAAAATATTGAATAAAGTCGTGCTCTCCTGCATTCCGGGTCAGGCGCCCGCGTATTCGGATATTCCAAAAGAAGTGAAAAAGATATATGTGAAAGGCGTTTTGATAGACTCTAAATCGACGGCCCGTGCGGTCCTGGCTAACGATAATAAGATGGAGATAAGCGTTCCGCTTGTTACTTTGACGGGCAGTGAAGGTTCTCAGGAAGTGGTCTTGCGAGTGCTTGGCGCGGGCGATCGTCTGCCCGCCGATACGGTTATAGAAAATAAGTCGGGCGCGGGCGTTATCAGCGAAATGGCGAAGGCCGTTGATGCGATCAAAGCGGTTCTAATAACAAATGAAATGAGCGCGGCGGAAAAAAGCGCGATATTCGAAAATACTCGCGAGAAATTAGTCGTGCCGAGCGCGGCAGGAGTTATTTCCGATTACGTATTGACTTTAAAGAATTTAAAGGTCCAGCGCAATGCCGCCGAGCTTGGAATATCGGCCAGCATAGATTTAAACGGCACTCGCATAGACGGGCGTTCGACGGTAGCCGTAATTGACGGCGGCGCGGGCAATATAGGCGGCGCATCCGATAACGAGCCGCCATCGGTTACAAGCGTCGTTTTAACGCCTAAAACGGTCAGAGTCGGCGATGAGCTCCAGTTATCGTTTACGACCAGCCGGCTTTTGATAGTGCCTCCTGTAGTGGTTATTAACGACAGGACCGTCGAGGCTGTCAGGGTAGATACCAATACCTATAAAGCGGTTACAAGCGTTCTTGGCTCCGATCCGCAGGAGGTTACATTTAAGATAGGCAATTTAGTGGGTGAAAACGGCAAAAAAGGCGCCGATGTGACCGAATTGACCGACGGCGTGAAGCCGAAGGTAGAAGACGGCGTAACAACGGTCCAGCCGCCCGTATTCGATCCGCCGGCCGGTATTTATAAAAATGCGAAGATAGTTTCTATTTATTCGAAAACGCCCGGCTGTGAAATATATTACACTCTCGACGGCGGCGAGCCGTCGCCGGCTTACGGCACCCGTTATGAATCGCCCGTCACGCTCGCTTCAGATACGACGATTAAGGCCGTGGCCGTATTTAACGGCATTTCATCGATAGTAAATAACGCGCCTTACTTAATAAGCATACCGAAGCCGCGGGTTGAAGCCCCGGTTTTCAGCTTTGCCGGCGGATCGTTTTCACGCGCGCAGAGCGTTGCAATAAGCTGCGCCACGGCGGGCGCGTCGATAAAATACACTATCGACGGCACGCTTCCGACGCAAACAAACGGCGCGCTTTATTCAGGCGCGATCGCCATCGATAAACGCATGTCGCTGAAAGCGGCCGCGTTCAAGGCCGACATGCTTGATTCCATGGTTACGTCGGCGTTTTACGACGTAAATGTAGCTTCGGAAACGGCGCCAGCGCCAGTGTTTAATCCCGCGCCCGGCGCGTTTATATCGAAGCAGAGCGTCGCTATAGTAAGCGCCGTAGAAGGCGCGCTTATCAAATATACGCTCGACGGCAGCGCGCCGTCGTATAACAACGGTTTTGTTTATGGCGAACCTCTCGTTATTATGGAACCGGTAACTGTTAAAGCCGTAGTTATAAAAGAAGGCATGAATGATTCGGCCGCGGCGTCGGGATTTTTTGATGTAAACATAGTCGGGCCGGTTCTCGAAGAAGTCGCCGCGCCGGTTTTTTCGCCGCAGGAAGGCAAATACACTTCATATAACGAATTCAAGGTAAAAATTATAACCCAGGTTAAAGATGCAAAAATTATTTATACTACTGACGGCACCACGCCCGGCGCTGACAACGGCGAAATATATTCCGGCCCGGTCACTATAAACCGTTCGATTCAGTTCAAGGCGGTCGCCGTTAAAGATAAAATGCTCGATTCCGAAGTGGTAACGGCGTTCTATGAAATTCGTAACGATAAAGCCGCGCCCGCGCCGCCCGTTATTTCAGGCGTAAAAGACGGCGCTGTAACGCCTTACGAAGTTTCGCTCACATGGAACGAACAGGAAGGCGTTTCGAGTTCGGCGCAGATAATATTTAATAACCAGGCTTCGCAATATTCAAAAAACTCTATATTAAGCGCAGAAGGCGCTTATACTCTCGAAGTGTCCGTTAGAAAGACGGCTAATAATACAACCAATCGCGCTTCGACAGCGTTCGTGATAGACCGTACGCCGCCGGTGGTTCCGGCCGTAATAGGCATAGGCACCGACGAAATATCGGCGCGGCCGGTCATATTTTACTGGCAGGATGCTCTATGGACCCAAACAACGGCAAAGCTTATAAAAGAAGGCGGCCTGAAAGCGGATTACGCTAAAGGCTATGAAATAACCGGAAACGGTTCATACGTGCTTGAAGTAACTTCGGTCAACGAGAAAAACGGGCTTTCGGCCGTTGAAAAACTTCCATTTAAAATAGATTCAAGCTTACCCGAAGTGCCATATATAAGCGGTATCGCCGATAACAGCCAGAACGCCTCTGAAGTCGCGGCCGACTGGGAAGATATAGAAGGCGTGACGCTTACGGCCGAATTAAGCAAAAACAGCGGCGAAGCGTCTTTATACATCAAGAAAACTCCGATCGGCGAAGACGGAAGTTATGTTTTGACGCTAAAGGCTAAGAAAAATGATTCAGGCACGCAAAACAGCCGTTCGATTTCATTCGTTATAGATAAAGCGGAACCGGCGGCGCCATTAGTTTCCGGTATCGAAGACGGCGCGCTCACTTCGTCGGAAGTAAGAATTACGTGGGCTGAAAGCGATTTCGGCGCGCCTTTATACGGCCCGAACGCTAAGAATAAAATCGTTTATCGCGCCGAAATTTCAAAAGACGGCGGCAACGCTGAAAGATACCTTAAAAACGGCGTGATATCATCGCCCGGTTCTTATACGGTTACCGTAACGGCAATTAAGCCGAACGGATTGAAAAAATCAAAAATTATAAAATTTAAAATCGATAAAGATGCTCCTGACACGCCGTTTATAACGGTCGCCGACGAGGGCGGCGCATCGGTTGTTTCATGGGAGGAACAGCCCGGCGTATCGTATTCGGCTAAATTAGTAAAAGACGGCGGCGAGCCCGTCGATTATAAAATGAAAACGCCGGTCAATGAAAAAGGCGTATATGCGGTAACCGTCACCGCGCGCCGCGTTGATAACGGCGTTATATCGAGCGCTAAGGCTAATTTCAACAGGCTGTTCACCGATCTTGTCGTCGGCCCGCGCGCGGTCGAAATTATCGGCGTCGAAAATAACGCCGTGGTTGGTAAAAGCGTAAAAATTGAATGGGCAACCGCCGACGGCACCACTACATCGGCTTCTGTTAAGAAAAACGGCGGTAAAGCGGCGGTTTATGAAAAAGGCGCGCCGATAACTGAAGAAGGCGTTTATATAGTGGAAGTGGAAGCCGTAGATTCGTTTACCAAACTGACTTCGAAAAGTTTCGTAACATTCACCATCGATAAAACGGCTGCGCCGGCGCCCGTAATTAGCGGTATAACCGAAGGCGCGATAACCGCGTCGGAAGTTAAAGTGAGCTGGAATGAACAGGCAGGCGTCGAAACAACGGCGAAATTATTTAAAAATACTTCATCGCTGTCATTGACCGAAGGCGTCGAGTATGAAAAGAATTCCGCCATAACTGAAGAAGGCGCTTATACATTGGAAGTTTATGCTAAAAAGACGAATAATTCAATGGTAGCGACTTCGAAAGTTTCGTTTACCGTGGATAAAGTAAAACCTGACGCGCCAGTTATAAGCGGCATTGAAAATAAGAGCGTAACGGCTATGCCCGTTAAACTTTCATGGCAGGAAGTAAACGGGGTTGAATATTTTGCGAAGCTATATAAAAACCAGGGCGCCGCTATGATATTTAAAAAAGATTCCGAAGTAAGCGAAGAAGGCGCCTATGTTATTGAAGTAACGGCAAAAAAATCGACAAATGGGCTTTCGAGCATGTCGTCGCTTGCGTTTACGATAGATAAGACCGTTCCTGAAATACCGGTTATAACCGGCGTAAAAGACGGCGACGTTTTAGCTTCAGGGCCGCGCATTAACTGGGAGGAAAAAGCCGGCGTAAGCGTTACCGCATTAATTTCGAAAAACGGCGGCACGGCGTCGGAATATTTAAAAGGCTCGGCTGTAGAAGGCGATGGTTCCTACAGCTTTACGCTTACGGTTAAAAACAATACCACAGGCGTATCAAATAAAAAGATTATAAAATTCAGCGTCGATAGCGCATATCCTGACGCGCCCGTTATAAGCGGCGTAAAAGATGGTTCCGTGAACGCGGGCACCGTATATGTTTCGTGGGAAGCGCGTGAAGATTACGAATATAACGCCGTTGTAACGCCTGAAGGCGGCCGGTCCTACGCTTATGTAAAAGGCTCGCCCATAGCGGCTGACGGTAAATATAGCGTTAAAGTAACGGCCGTCAAGAAAAACGGGCTTTCAAAGGACGGCGCCGTTAATTTTGAAATAGATAACGCGGTCCCGCTCGTGCCTGTAGTTAAATTTGTGGATAAGGGCGCCGGACAATCCGTTCTCGAGTGGCCGGAAGCGGAAGGCGTTAAAATAAGTGCGAAGATAAAAGTATCTTCATCGAAGGAATTCGACTATGAAAAAGGCGCAATTATTAAGATAGACGATGAGAGCGCGGCGAAGTTCAGTCTGGTTATAACCGCTCTGAAAGAGCGTAACGGCCTTTCATCGACGGCGGTATTGTATTTTAACAGAACGCCCGCCGGATTCGACGCCGGCCCGGATTATCCTATCATTACCGGCGTTAATAACGGCGGTAATTACAGCGATGCCGTATCCGCTTCGTGGGAAAGCGTTTCAGGCGTTTCGTATTACGCGCTGTTAAAAAAAGACGGCGGCGATGCGTCAATTTACGAAAAAAACACCCGAATTATTCAGGACGGTTCATATATCCTCGAAGTAATCGCTGAAAAAGCGCTTAACGGGCTTAAAAATAAAGCTGCGGTCAGCTTTAAAATAGATACGGCTGCGCCGGCGAAACCCGTGATAACCGGCCTCGACGATGAGCTCGATCTGTCATTTATGCGCAGGCGCATACTTTTCGATCATATTTACATGAGGGAACAAAATCAGGCATGGATGGATGATTACATTCAGTCTAAGCGCGATCAGATAACGCGCGACGTCGTTCTGTCGTGGCGCGAGGAAGCGGGCGTAGTGTATTCAGCCGTCATAAGCAAGAACGGCGGCACGGCGGCCGGATACGGCCGCGGCACGCTGATAAGCGCGAGCGGTAAATACGTTGTGGAAGTAACGGCGCTGAAACTTGCCAATCAAAAGACTGCAAAAGAAAGCGTATCGTTTACCATCGATCGTGAAGCGCCGGCGCCGCCCGTAGTTTCCGGCGTCGAAGACGGCGCGGTAACGCCGCATGATGTTACGATCAAATGGGAAGCGGCCGGCGATACCGCAGGCGTGTCGCTTCAGGGCTTTATTTCCAGAAACGGCGGCAGCCAGTCCGCTTTGCAGAACGGCGCGGTCATAACTGAAGACGGCGAATACGCTCTCGAAGTAAAGGCTGTGCGCGCGCTTAACGGCAGTGCTGCCAAAACGCTCGTGAAATTTACCATAAATAAGGCGAAACCAGCCGCGCCGGCAATAAGCGGCGTAACCGACGGCGCATATACCGCCGGTAAAGTCCAGCTTAACTGGAACGAACAGGAAGGCGTCACCACCCGCGCAAAATTAATTAAAACCGGCGGCAATGAGGCATACTACACAAAAGACACTGTAATTGAAGAAGAAGGCGAGTACAGCCTTACGGTCGAGGCCGTTAAAAACAGCACAGGCCTGTCGAACAGCGCTGCGGTTAAATTCGTTATCGATAGAACCGCGCCTTCAGCGCCGTTTATAACAGGCGCGGCAAAAGGCGCGGTAACCGCTGGCCCTGTTAAACTTTCCTGGAACGATCAGCAGTGGTGCGAATCGAGCGCGCGTCTTACTAAAAACGGCGGATTAAAAATCGAATATATTAAAAATTACGAATTGAGTGAAGAAGGCGCTTACACTCTCGAAGTGAGCGTTAAAAATACCCGTAATTCATTGACTTCGGAATCAGCTATTAATTTTACCATAGATTCGCGCCAGCCGGAATTGCCTGAAATAACGGGCGTATCGGAAAGCGGAATATACGGTTACGAAATCAAGCCTTTCTGGAATGAAATCGAAGGCGTGACGCTTGGCGCAAAGTTGTATAAAAACGGCGGCGCGGGCGTTGAATTTAAAAAAGGCACGCCGGTAAGCGAATCCGGCTCTTATGCGCTCGAATTGAGCGCTAAGAAAAATTCGACCGGCGTCAGCGCGTCTAAAAAGGTTAATTTTACAATTAACACCGATGCGCCAGCCGCACCGGTCATAACGGGCATAGCCGAAGGCGCGGTGTCCGCCGTCGCGGTTAAACTTTCATGGCAGGAAGTTTCAGATATTAAATACAGCGCCGGCCTTTCTAAAAACGGCGGAAATCCCGAACTTTATTCAAAAAACTCCACCGTGGCTGAAAACGGAAGTTATATTCTTACGGTTAAAGCGTTAAAAACGAACGGGCTTTCGTCTTCTTCAAAACTTTCGTTTATAATCGATATGAACGCGCCTGAAGTTCCGATCGTATCCGTAAAAGATGAAGACGGCAAATCTTATGTGAGCTGGTCAGAAGCCGAAGGCGTCGTTTATACGGCTAAAATTTCAAAAGACGGCGGCGCGGAGTCTGATTATGCCAAAGGCAGCGCGGTATCGGAAAAAGGCAATTATATAGTAACGGTTACCGCCAAACGCTCCGCTAACGGGCTTGAAACAAAAGCGTCAGTGGCGTTTAACCGCGATGCAATGCAGATACTCGTGGCGCCGGAAGCTCCGCAGGTGCGCGGCATCGAAGACGGCGCGGTTTCGGGTTTTGACGTTTCGCTTACCTGGCAGGATTTAACGAGCGTTATTACCGGCGGCCGCATCAAAAAAGACGGCGGCGAGTTCGCCGATTATAAAAAAGGAACTGCGATAACCGAAGACGGCTCGTACACATTTGAACTCGAAGCTAAAGAGCCTAAATCAGGATTATCTTCTAAGCGCGTTATATCGTTTACCATAGATAAAAAAGCGCCAGCCGCGCCGGTTATAAGCGGCGTTAAAAACGGCGAGACCGCCGGCGGCGAGTTGAAATTGTCGTGGAACGACCAGGACGGCTGCGAAACCACGGCGCGCATTACTAAATCAGGATCGGTAACAACCGTTCAGACTAAGACGGAGCAGAGCGGCAATGGTCAGAATGATGATATTTTAAGGGTCACCGGTTTATTGATGATGTATAATGGCGATAAAAATTTTTATAGAGAGGCTGATTTTAGCGGCAAAACGTTAACGTCTATTTTTAATGATAAAATATCGCCAATATTAAGAACGAACAGGCAATTGATCGAGCAGATAGAAAAATACATTAACAGGCAGTCTCAAAATTCAGCGCAGTTAACTACTACGACCAGCACGCAGAGTTATATGGAATCGCCTTACGAGAAATATTCGTCTATAATTGAAAACGGCGAGTATATACTCGAAGTGACGGCGCAAAAGAAATATAACGGGCTTAAAGCCGTTTCGAGAGTTAAATTTACGCTCGATCAGAACGAACCTGCCGCGCCTGCATTAAAGGGCATAGACAATAACGCCGTTACTTCTGAAAATGTTACCATTACATGGGAAAAGTCAGAAGGCGTTAATTATCTGGCGAAACTGTTCAAAGACGAAAAAACCACACTGCTCTACGAATCCGGATCGCCGATTACTATCGAAGGCTCATATTATCTTGAAGTGACCGCGACCAACAAATCTAACGGCAGATCGTCGAGCGCGTCGATTAAATTTAAAATAGACCGTTCAGTGCCTGCCGTGCCTGTTATTATAGGCGTTAAAGACTGCGGTTATACCGCGGAAGATATAACCGCTTCATGGCAGGACGAAGCCGGCATTTCGTCGTCGGCCGTTTATACCCGCGACGGTTCTAAAGAAACGGTTTATAAAAAAGGCGAAAAATTTTCAGAAGAAGGCTATTATACGCTGAAATTAACCGTCAAAAACGATATAAGCGGCGTTTCGAATTCTAAAACCATAGGCTTTACAATCGACCGTAAAGCGCCCGATGTTCCTGAATTCGCCGGGTTTACTAACGGCGCGGTTTATTCGGCGCCCGTAAAAATTTTCTGGCCTGAATCATCCGGTATGAATTATAAAGCCGAAATAAAGCGCGATAATGACGCGACCGGCGATTATTCGAAAGGCGTAGCGATTATAGATGACGGCAGTTATGAATTCACGCTTTCGGCGGTAAAAATGAACGGTCTTTCAAATTCGACCACCGCAGTTTTCATAATTGATAAAACCTCGCCAGCGGCTCCTTTGATAGACCTGATCAATAAAACGGCCGCTCAGCAACAGGCGCCTTCCTACGGCGGAACTATCGTTGAAAAATCGCCGCTTAACGGTCCGACGGTAGTAAGCTGGAATGAACAGCAGGGATGCTCTACCACGGCTACGCTCGCTAAAGACGGCGGATTGCCGGCGGCTTATGATAAAAACGCCGAAATATCTGAAGAAGGTAAATACGTCATCGAAGTAACCGCGAAAAAACTTTTAAACGGTCTCTCTACTAAATCGACGATGCGTTTCAGCCGTATGGCCGACGGATTTTATTCCGGTCCGCTTGCACCGAAAGTATCGGGCGCGCTTGAAGGCGCGGTAAGCGCGAAGGCCGTAACGCTTTCATGGCCTGAAGAAGACGGCGTCGCTTATTACGCATTGCTCGAAAAAGACGGCGGCAATCCCTTTGAATTTAAAAACGGCTCGCTAATATCTAAAGATGGTAAATATTCGCTTGAAGTGAAGGCCGAAAAGAAATCGAACGGCCTTACCAACCGCTCTAAATTATCGTTTACGATAGATAATCTGCCGCCCGATATGCCGGCGGTCGAAGGCGTTAAAGCCGAAGCGGTTTACGCGACGGGCGTAAAAGCGTCATGGAAGGAAGCGCCCGGAGTTTTCTATTCGTCGCATCTTTATAAAGACGACGAACCGACGCCGCTTAATTATGGCAACGGCTATCCGATAAACGAAAACGGCTGCTACAGGCTTATTGTGCAGGCCGTTAAAATGTCGAACAATCTTGATTCAAAAACTGAAATTAATTTTACTATCGACCAGACGCCTCCAGCGGCGCCTGTAATAAGCGGCGCTGAAGAAGGCGTTACGGTTTCTTCGGGCGTTAAAATTTCATGGACTGAAATTTTGGGCGTAACGACGAAAGCGTTTGTTATAAAAGACAACGGCAATCCTCAGCCGCTTTCAAACGGCGCATTCATAAGCGCGAACGCTTCCTATCGCGTAGAGCTCAACGCGCAAAAGAAATCGAACGGCTTAAAATCCGCTTCAGTCCTTAATTTTACGATCAACGCCGACGCTCCGGCGAAGCCCGTAGTTACCGGCGTCGCCTCAAAACGCGGTTATACCGCGCCGGTTTCGGCTAACTGGGAAGACCGGCGCGGCGCGGTGATTAAAGCGCTTTTATATGCCGCCGGTCAAAACGACCCCGTCGAGTATATAAAAGGCACGCCGATATCATATAACGGCCTGAACCGGCTCGTAGTAACGGCGCGCTCGGCGAACGGCCTTACCAATATAACTGATATTTCGTTCATGGTCAATACCGCCGCGCCGCCGACGCCCGCGCTGTCGGTGCTTGCGAAGGAAGACGGCGTTTACGTTACATGGGCCGAAGACCCGGCGGCTTCGTACTCGGCTAAATTGTCGAAGAAAGGCGGCCAGCAGGCCGATTATTCAAAAAGCTCGATCATAAAAGAAGACGGCGAATATATGCTTGAAATAACCGCTACGGCCGTTTATAACAATTCATTCGAATATTCGAACCCGCTTACGAGCAAAGCTTCGATAGCATTTACTAAAGAAGGCGCTAAAGCTGAAGCGGGCCCGCCCGCGCCTCAAATAACCGGCGCGGTGAACGGCGCTTATTATAATAAGCCCGTAACGCTTTCGTGGAACGAAACTGACGGCGTTACGACGAGCGCGACGCTCACAAAATTTGGAAGCGCGCCGGCCGCCTTTGAAAAAGGGGCATCCGTAAGCGAAGACGGCAGTTATGTTCTCGAAGTATCTGCCGCGGCCCAAAAAGGCGGGCTCGCCGCTAAATCGAGCGTATCGTTTGTAATCGATACCACGCGGCCTTCCGTGTCGCTTTCATATAGCGCCAATCCCGCCGGAGAAGGCATTATGCGCATAACGGCCTCGTATTCGGAATTGCCCGCGGACGGTAGCACCGTTAAAATCAGCATAGACCAGCCGGGTTCGGAAGATATTAAAAACGCCGCGATGACGCGCGATAAATCGGCTCCGGCAGTCTGGTATTACGACTATTACGTCAACGCCTTCGACGGCTCTAAATATATCGACGGCATCGCATCGGTAAGCCTTTCAGAAGTGTTGGATCCTGCCGGCAATGCCGCTCATCAGCCTTCCAACGAGTCGTTTACTATCAACACATCGTCGCCGGCCGTATCGCTTTCCTACGCGTTCGTACCGGCGGTCCCGCGGCGCGCGGCCGATGGCAGTGAAATTTTGCAGAGTAAACATTTACAAACCGGCAATGAAAATCAAGCTGATTCGAATATATTCAGAGAAGGCAAACTTATTATAACGGCGGTATTTTCAAAGGACGTTAAAAACGGCGTTACTCCAGGGATTAATATAATTACTTCCGGTCTTGAATATATCAGAGATCAGAAGATGTCGCCTTCAAATAACCGCCGGGTGTGGACTTATGAGTATTCTATAAAACCTGATAATGGCTGTGAATATATCGACGGCGATGTGACGGTTTCAATCTCGCAGGTAGCGGACGAATTCGGAAAAATTTTCAGCCAGCCGTCGAACAGGCATTTTACCATCGATACCAGACAGCCAGGCGTCAGGCTTTCATATAGCGCTAATCCCGCGCGGCCGGGCAAACTAACTATAACGGCCGAATATTCCGAACCGCTCGCCGAAGGCTATATTCCGTATATATCGATATTCCAGCAGGGCTCTTATGAACTCACCGATACGGCGATGAGCCCCGGCGCGACAAACTCCGTGTGGACCTATGATTATTTCGTTAAAACCGGAGAATCCGGCGAATACGCCGACGGCCGCGCGGTGGTCGTGCTTTCTTCCGTAACCGATCCGGCGGGCAATATTTCAAAACGCCCGAATAATCAAACATTCCTGCTTGGCACGAAGATACCTAACTACGCTAAACTTTCATTCAGCGCGAACCCGGCCGGCGCCGGAAAAATGCGTATTACGGCTTCGTTCAACGAAGAATACGAAGGCGCGAAAGGCCCGCGAATATCGATAGACCAGCCGGGCAAAGCCGATGTTCAGCAAAAGTGGATGGAACCCGGCGCGGATAAGAAAACATGGTATTACGATTATGTGATAAACGATAACAACGGTTCGGATTTCATGGACGGCGATGCGTTCGTCGGGCTTATTGACGAAAAAGGCACGGCGATCGATATAGTTGACGGCAATACTTTTGTAATAGATACCACGCCGCCGGTCGTTTCTTTGAGGTCGCTCAACTCCGGAGGATATAAAATGAACGGCGGTTATAGAGTATTGGTTAAATGGTCGGCATCCGATTCTAATGGAATGCCTGAAAAGCCTGTTACGATATCGTTTTATAACGGATTGAGCTGGGCGACCGTAGAAGCGGATCTCGAAAATACCGGTTCCTATAACTGGCTGATACCATCGCTTGACATATCCACGGGGAAAATCAGCGTAAGCGTAGTCGATAAAGTTGGTAACCGCGCTACGGCCGCATCCGCCGAACCGTTTACGATAATAAGTTCAAGCGCGGCATGGAGCCCCGGCTATCCAAAAATTGAAAAAGATTCTGATACTTCGGTTAAATTAACGCTTAAAGTGAACCGCTACGGCACGGCTTATTATATCGTCGTGCCCGCGTCAGCCGGACTCGAAAGCGTTCCTTCGGAAAATGTTATAAATGGAGCGATCGAGGGTGTAACGCTCACGGCGTCCGGCATAAAAGCTATCGAGACCGATACCGAGCTTTCGCTTATTATCAAAAATCTGCCGGCAAACGCTGAATATTCGGTGTTCGTCGTAGTTCGTTCATTTTCTATTAATCAGAAAGAACCCGCGCTGCTTAAAATTTCTTTGAAAAAAGCGAAAAATTTTGAGCGCGTCGGCGGCGGCGGTTTTAATAACACCGTTTATAAGGTTATAAGCGACGGGCGCGGCAATATATATGCCGGCGGCTCTTTTACTAAAGCCGCACTCGAAGTTGTAAACGATGAAATGGTAAATGTCAAAATCGGCACTAAGGTAAATAGAATCGCTAAATGGGATGGTCAAAGCTGGTCCGGACTTGGCGACGGCGTAGCTAAATATGCTAACGTTATTGCTTTAGCGGCGGATTCAAAAGGCAATATATATGCCGGCGGTTATTTTACTGAAATAGGAGGTGTCAAAGCCAGAGGCATAGCTAAGTGGGACGGTTCGAAATGGTCCTCGCTCGGCGACGGCATCGGTTTTGACGATTCGAATAAAGCCGGTATTCAATGGAGTACGCTCAATGGCTGGGTGAACAGTATTGCCTGCGATTCAAAGGATAATGTTTATGCCGGCGGTTATTTTAATGTAGCCGGCCAAAACGGCGAGTGCATTGCCGTGAATTACATCGCTAAATGGGATGGCGCTAAATGGTCGGCGCTTGGTGAAGGAGCGGTTTATAAATCTACTATCTCACCTTATAAAGTAAGTGGGAACACGGTTAATAGTATAGCGATCGATAAAAATGACAATGTTTATATCGGCGGCACTTTTAACTATGCGGCCCATAGCGATAACGGTAAATATATAGCTAAATGGGACGGCAGTAAATGGAGTACGCTCGGTTCAGGAATGAACGATCGCGTTACGGCCTTAAAATGCGATAATGCCGGTAATTTATATGCCGGCGGCTGGTTTATTAAAGCTGGAGGAGTCGATGCTAAATTTATAGCCAGATGGAACGGCTCGTCCTGGGAAGCGCTCGGCTCGGGTTTTAATAATTGGGTTTACGATATCGCAATCGATTCGAAGGGCGGCGTATATGCGGCGGGATGTTTCAGAAATATAAACGGCGTGACTCCTCCGGCGGATGCTCATCAAATAATTCAAAAATTTGGTTATCTGGGAAGATTGGCAAAGTGGAACGGCAGCGAATGGGCTTCGGCCGGCGTTTTATTCAATGATAATGTTTTGACTGTCGCATCGGATGCGAATGGTGGAATTTATGCCGGCGGCTATTTTAAAAATGTATATGATGTAAACGATTTAGACAAAGTTTATAATTCCTGGTATATTTTAAAAATTAACCCTTAATAAGGCGCGCTGTGTCGAGTGAAGATATAGTCGCGGAATATTAGCAGTTAATTATATTTCTTAACTTTAAAGGGGGTTAATTATGAATAAAAAAATATATAATGCGTTAAATAATGCTTTAAGCGCGTTTAAATATGTAATAGTTTTATTGGTAATGCCTGTTTTGATTTTTGCGTTTATCGGCTGCGGCGGAGGCGGGGGCGGCGGTTCGGCGCCGTCACCCGGCGGCGCGTCCGCGTCAGGCCCGTCTATAACGCTAGAAGGCGAAATAGATCCTGTTTCGCTCGGCCTCGATGCTTCATCGCTTTCGGCGCCCGGCGCTTCGCGCGCGGGTTCGGCCGATTTATCGCAACTTTCGGTTGTCGTTCTCGAAAATAAAGCCTATATGGATTTTCGCACATCGATTGCCGGCAGCGCGTCCGCCGCTTCGATGAGCGGTCCCGCTTATGGGCCGTCGTATCAGGGCGACGGCGATTTCGGCCGCCTGCTTAATTCGGGCGCGGTAATCGCGAGTTCAGATAAATTAAACGCCGCTGACGGCAAGTTGAACTACAGCATTGATATTCCGATCAACGATAACGCTCCGGATGCTACTGTCGCGTTAGTGGATAAAAATACCGCTATAGCCATGCTTTCGGCGCCGCTCGGATGCCTGCCGGATAAATCGTTTTTCGCTTCCGATCCAGCTGCTGCGGCTTCTCCCGCTGCCGGCGGAGTTTCGCGCATTATTAATTACGGCTATAGCGGATTAACGATTAAAGATTTCGAAATAAACAGTCAGACAACGGTTCTTTCAATGGCTAATATCGAAAATAATACGAGTTCGAATATTAATTTCTTTTCATCGGCCGTTAAAAAGATTTTTAGTTCGCAATCTTCAAATAATAAAGTATTTTCTTCAAAAGATTCGGCTGTTACCAATATTTCTACCGTCAATAAAGTAGTCAGCGCATGGTTCAAAGATTCATCGAGCATTAATCAGTTTTCGAACGCGGTTACAACGGTAAATAAAGTTTTTAATTCGAAAAGCGTATCAAAAGATAATCAAAAAACCTTAGCATCGCTGCTTAAATCGAAAACGAGCTTTATCGGCGGAACGCTGGACTGCTTTACTAATTGCGTTAAAAACTATGATATTGTTAAAAGCGTTCCGAATATAACCACTTCGATCAATATAGGCGGAACGGTTATCGACTCCCGTTCAACCTCCGCGGTCATAAATAAAGTTTTTTCAAAAATGACTTCGGCGCCGGCCGATTTGAATCCGCCGCGCCTTACATCGGTTTCGATTTCGCCTTCGGCGGCCGCCGCCGGTGAAACCGTCACGCTGTCGATTAAAAGCGATAAAGCTCTTGCTTCGCAGCCTTTAGTTTATATGTTCGGCCGTAAAGCGGCGGTTTATAAAATATCCGATTCCGAATATGCAGCCCGCGTCGATGTAGAAGCGGCCGATAAGGTTTTCAGCTTTTCGATCGAACCGGTTATCGGCGTGAACGGGAAGACATCGAGCGGCATCATCGTCGTGACTACGGACTCTTCGAAGGTGGTTATACTGAAACCCGCCGCCGCCGCCGCTCCCGTCGCGGGGCCGCCCGCCGGAAGTTATGATGAGGCCGTTAAAGTCGGGCTCGTTACTAAAACGCCGGGCGCCTTCATCAGATATACGACCGACGGCACTACGCCTTCGGCGAGCGTCGGAACGATCTATCAGGATAGAATCTCAGTGAATTCGAATATGGTAATAAATGCCGTCGCGGTTTTAAACGGTTCGCAGTCTTCGGTTATGACGGCCTCATACCGTATTATGACGCCGCCGCCGAAAGTATCGGCGCCGCGCTTCGATATTGCCGGCGGTTCATATAACCGCGCGCAGGCCATAACCATAACGACTGATACTCCGGGCGCATTTATCCGTTATACCCTCGATGGGACCGCGCCTAAAAAAACGAGCGGGATTCTCTATTCCGCGCCGGTATCGATAAAAGAAAGCGCGGAGCTCAACGCGGCCGCTTTCGCGGATAACATGGCCGATTCTTCGGTTACGACCGCGTATTACGACATAGATAATTCGCCGCGCGAGCAGGTTGCCGCGCCCGTTATAAGGCCGGCCGGCGGCGTTTATGATAAGCCGCAGGCGGTGTCTATTTCATGCGCCACTCCGGGCGCTTTGATCAAATTTACTCTTGACGGCAGGCTTCCTTCATTTTCAACCGGCGAGTTTTATTCATCATCGTTCATGCTTAATAAAAGCTCGGTAGTTAACGCTATAGCGTTTAAAGACGGCATGGCCGATTCGGATATTTCTAAGGCTTCGTTTGAAATAACGGGCGAAGTATCTACGGATCCGCCTTCGGCGATGTTTGAAATGGAGCCGAAGCGCGGCGGCACGGCCGTTAATTCCGACTTCGATATTATCGTCGCGGCGGCGCCGGGCTGGCAGGTTACTGCAGCCGTCTCGGGAAGTAATGTCTTAGACGGCGTTTCATCGGTTAAGGCGGCTAATAATATGGCGGTTTTACCGGTGGCTATATCAAAATTAGTCGAAGGCGAAACGAATGAAATTAAAATAAAAGCGGCTGGCGCGAACGGCGAATCGAAGGGCGAATTGAGCGTTTTGGTTAAAAAAGATACGATTGCGCCGCGCCGGTTGAAGTTATCGGCCGCTTCGTCTAACGCGTCGGGCCCGTCGGTAGCTGAACTAGGAGACCGGATAGTAATTTCGCTTGTAACTGACGAAGCGGTTAAAAACGTGGCGGCGACTATGATGGGAAAACCCGTTACCATTCGCAATACCGACGATCGCAACTGGACGGTTGCTCGTTATCTGGATGGCAGCGAATTCGCCGTTGATTTCGATTTTATGATAACATTTACCGACCTTGCCGGCAATACGATAACGGCGCCGCTGACTAAAAAAGATATAAACGAAGGCGAACAACTGATCATTAAAAAAGGCGGCGGTGCGTCTGGATTATACACTGTATCGCTTAAAGAAGGGACGGGCAAACTCTATTTATCGGCCGTTCCACAGGATATGGAATACTGCCTTAACGGCGGAGGTCATCAAGAGCAGTGGATATGGTATTCGGGCACGGGCGCTGAAGTGGATCTTAGCGTAGTGAGCCATGGCAGTGAAATTTATGTGAGACGCAAAGGCGATGACGCTACAATAGTGAGACTCGGCATAATTTTTAAGCCGCCGGTTTATGGAGTGGACGAAGATAATACTTCCGGCCGCTGGGCGTTTGACGCCGCGCAGGGCGCGATCGTTATGAGCGTTCCGTTTGGTATTGAAGAAAGGTCACGGCTGCAGATGTTTAATGAAACGGCGGTTTCCGTGCATGTTTACACGGGTACGAATGAATCAGCGGGCGTACTGCTCACTGAAGGTTTTTTAGAACCCATGATGCAGGGAGATGTCGGAAAATTTATAATACCGAGGCATGTCAGATCGGCATGGAACGCCGGGGAATATATCAGTTATTATTTATCGTCGAATAATGGAACGCCTGAACATACGGATGATGATGTTTATATCCAGCCGGCGCGCGGCGCGTTGGTAAAATCAGCGCCGGTTAATTCATTCGATCAGGTTGCGGGTAATTATATATATGACGGTCGTTCTAATGAATTAATTTTTAATAATTCGGGCGGCTTTATGTCGGGTGTTTCGGTTTCCGTGGCGCTTAATTCAGGCGAAGCTGAACTGCTTTCACCCGTGGTATCGAGCGGCGTGGAATCTTCTGCCGCTTCGTCGGTATTGTATAAACTGCCGTGGCAGCCGGCTGCGGGCGATGCCGTGTCTGTCGCGTTCAATTATAAAGATAGAAGCGTCAGCCAGGCGGCTAAAGTGTTTATTTAT
>CAYTCW010000026.1:0-40234 GCA_964436235.1 uncultured bacterium | reverse complement strand
ATCGAGTTTCCTGACACAATCGGGAACCTGAGTTCAAATCTCAGTCTCTCCGCTAACGGTAAGGGTTCTGGGGCATGTTCCCCGGAACCCTTGCTGCTATCTTCGAGCACTATTTTAACCCTTCCGACGCCGCTCCGACGCCGCAAATTTTAAAACCGGTTTTTATCGATTGGAAACATTCGATAAGTTAGTCTGTTTTATCGGGTATCTGACGAAGAATCCCCGATTCGATTTTGTCTGATACGTCGTTCTGAAAAACTCTTTTATTGTTTGCTTGATAAATGCTTGGCCATAGCTGGAAAGGCCAAGAGAAAATTCAAGTTTAAGAATCCGGTTTATAGCCTGGACGCTTCGGTTATCGATCTCAGTCTGTCTATGTTTGATTGGGCTTATTTCAGGAGGGCCAAAGGAGCCGTCAAAATTCATATGGTTCTTGATCATGATGGATATTTGCCGACTTTTTTAAACATAACCGAAGGAAACGTCCATAAATCAACGTAGCGCGAATGCTTGACTTTGAGCCAGGTTCGATAATAGCCATGGATAAAGGCTATACCGATTATGATCTTTTCGCTGATTGGACCCGGAAAAAGGTTTATTTTGTGACCAGGCAGAAAGAAAATGCACGGTACAGTTTTGTCGAAGAAGCGGAAGTTCCTCAAAACAGCGACATATTAAAAGATCAGCTCATAGAGCTTGATGGCTTTAACTCAAACAAGAGTTGTCCTCATCTATTAAGGCGAATCGAAGTCTGGAACGCAGAGAAGAATGAAATAATGGTGTTTTTGACGAATCATAAAAAGTTAAGTCCCGTGACTATTGCGGCAATCTATAAAGAACGCTGGCAGATAGAAATATTTTTTAAGACCATAAAACAGAACCTGAAGATCAAAACTTTTATAGGTACCAGCAAAAATGCGGTTTTAACGCAAATTTTGACAGTATTCATAGCGATACTGATGCTGAAATATCTGAAATTGAAGTCGAGTTTTAATTGGTCTTTATCGAATTTTGTGGCAATGATTCTTTTTAATCTGCTTGTTTACAGGCCTTTGGGAGAATGGCTGAACGATCTTATCAACCGCCGCCGGCTCCCGAGTATGAGCAATTAAAGCTGACGTTTTGATTATTTTTGGATAGCATTATTAAAAACAGGGGGGTATTTTTCAACGATCTATTTTTACTACTCGAAAACTATATTAAAATTGAAGTCGATTGGAGACTTTTAACTTATCCTGGACAGTAGTGAAAATATATCTATAAATCTTTGCGAATTTGACGCACTTTACGCACTCGCACCAAAATACCCGACATTATCGATTTTTATCTGTTATAACCAGTGCGTCATTATTTTTGCGTTCACACACTGGCCATACTCGACTTTAAACATTACTTTTTAGTCAATGGAGGTGAATCAACAAATAAAATAAAGGCGTTAATATATATTATTGACATTACATTTTATTTATGTTACGATAAAGTATAAATTAATGCAAATATTTCATATATGTATGAACTTTTGCTCAAAAGCAATTGTTTTTGCTTTTCATAATATAAATTAGGAGTGAGCTGATGATCAGAACTATTTTGGCGTTTCTTTTTGTTGTGTTTATAACCTGCCCAGCTACTGCTCAAACTATCGAACAATCAATTTTGTTAAAATCCGGGTTTAATTTTGTAAGTTTTACAGTGATTCCCGAGATAACTCCATCGCAGTTAAAACAGAACAATTCATTATTGATTGAAGATATATATTTATACAGTGCTGCCGCCGGCTCTTTTCTTAGTAATTCTGAGGGCACACTTACGTCGCTCGGCGCTGGAAAAGGCTATATAATAAAAACTTTATCTGCCGGTACCATCACTATATCAGGAAACGCCGTTACGTCTGTTACCGATATTTCGCTGAAAACCGGTTTTAATCTCATAGGCATATCGCAGACGATTTCAACGAATACCTTTTCCGGCCTTATGAAAAAATTCGGTATAATAAAAGGTCTTTACAAGTGGAGTTCCGCTGCCGGTACTTTCATTCAGGTAGTAATGGACACCGCAGGCACGCCGCAGCTTCTCGACGGCGCAGATCCGCAATTCAAGGCGGGAGAATCGTACTTCATAAACGTTTACGATAACACGGTTTTAAGTTTTTCTGGCGGGGCTATTAGTTTGGTCGGCGGCACCATTCCTGTAGTTTCAGCAGCCAGTGTGGTTATTACCGGCGCCTGTCCTGCTTTAGCAGCACCCATTAGCGCTCCCGGTTACATGAGCGATTACGGCGCCATTTATGAGATGGGGGTGTGCGATGTCTCTACCATGACAGAAATTTCCGGATCAAGTGTGGTAGTTAGCGGCACAACATATACTGCTAACGTTCCTGCGGATACGACGAACATGACGGCTTTAGTTGTAATTAAACATAAAAGCACAGGAAAAATTATTTACTCAGCTCTCGTGGGTGTTCTTCCAACCGTAGACGCTATGGCCACGGTTCCTAAAATAACTGTAAGTGGAGTTAACCTGACCGGCGAGTCTACCGCGCTTGCTACCATAGCGAAAGATAAAGGCTTAGCGGCTCCTTCGGTTCCTCTCTCATCTACGGTCACCACGATGACAGCGTCCGTCAAATCAGCTGTTGACACCGCGGTGGGCACCGCTACTCTCAACGCTATCACGAACGCCGTATGCGCTGTCCAGGCAGTTCTTAACAGTTCAAGTGTGAGCGAAAACACCAAAACTTTGGTATTGGCAACTGTCGATTCCACGATTGCGGGAGTATTAAAACCTTTCATCGTAGCCGTTAAAGATGTTTCGGCTGTCGTTAATATTGCGATCGGTTCTACGACGGTTACAATTGGCGGCCAGACGATCGGTGCTGCCTCGACCATGACCGACGTTAACACGGCAGTCACGGGCGTGGTAGTCGTTACGATCACCACCGTTACCAATCCTGCTGACATCACCGTAGCAAGCGGCACAGCAGTATCGGCTATCACTTTTCCAACGACCGTTTCCGTAACCAAATCAAACGGCACCACCGATACCGTATCTGTAGTATGGTCAACTACCGCAGTTCCCGTTTACGTTGCAACGACCTCGGGCGCCTACGTATTCACTGGCACCGTTTCCGGCACGACGCTTACCGCTAAAGTAAACGTTATCGTCGGCGCAGCAGCTCAGACCGTAGCTACCCCGACCTTCACCCCTGAAGCCGGCAATTTCACCGCCGCCCAGAGCGTGACGATCGCATGTGCTACCACCGGCGCTTCGATATACTACACAACCGACGGCACCACTCCGACCGCATCAAGCACGGCTTACACGACCGCTATCCCCGTAGCAGCTACTACCATGATCAAAGCGATCGCTGTAAAAACCGGTATGACCAATTCGGCTGTCGCTCAATCTATATACACAATCAACATTTCCAACATCCCTGTAATCAGTAATTTAAAGGCAACAAAAAAATCGGATGGCAGTCTTTCTGTTACATGGAACACCAATCTTTCACTTAATGTTAAAGCGCGAATTATTTTAATAAATCAATATATAGGCGCTTCTTACGACCCGACAAGCGCAGTAACTCGTGACGAAACAATAACTTTAGCATCGAATACCCATTCCATTATTTTTGAACGGGCCGTCGTTCCCGGCACATTTGCAGCTATACGCATCTCCTACATAATTGGCGAAGGCGGCACATCAGCAGATCTTCCTTTTTCTTCAATAACTATTGAGCCACAAGAAGGAGGGCAAACGCTTAATATTGACCTAGGTAGCGGCATGACTCTCGAGATGGTAAAAATATCAGCCGCTGGAAAGTCTTTTCAAATGGGGAGCCCGACTAACGAAGCAGATCGTTTAGATGCCGAAGGCCCGGTCCACACGGTTTCTTTTACTAAGGATTATTACATTGGTAAGTATGAAGTGACCCAGGCGCAATGGGTTAAGATCTATGGCGGATGGCCTGGCTATGCTCCATCGGACGTTCGCGGGCTCGGAAATAATTACCCGGCTTACAATGTTTCGTGGTACGACATATGTTATACCGGGGGCTTTTTAGATAGGATAAACTCGTTAAAACCTAGCGGCTATTCCGGATTCAGGTTGCCTACCGAAGCCGAATGGGAATACGCGGCTCGCGGAGGCACACAAACCGCTTTCTATTGGGGCAATGACGCTTCATATAATAGCGTCGGAAATTATGCCTGGTATAAAAATAATTCGAGTTCCAAAACACAACCTGTCGGCCAGAAGACGCCGAATGCTTTCGGCCTTTATGATATGACTGGAAATGTCTGGGAATGGTGCGGTGACTGGTTTGCATTCTACGGCAGTTCGGCAGTTATTGACCCCACCGGTCCTTCATTTGGAGAGTGGCCAATTCTTAGGGGCGGCAGCTGGAATGACGAGGCCGGAATTTGCAGAACCGCTTATAGAGGAAATAACTATCCGAACTCCCGTTACACTAATAACGGATTTCGCCTTGCTCTTCCTGTTGATCAGACAGCGGTTGAGCAGAAAGTTCAAACGCCAACATTTTCTCCAAATGGCACTACGTTCAATGCGTTTTCTCAGACCGTTGTTATAGCGTGCGGCACTCTTGGAGCTACGATCAGATACACAACAGACGGCTCGACGCCGACTTCAACAACCGGCAATATTTATATTGGACCTATTTACGTTTTTTCTACTACAACAATAAAAGCAATCGCGATAAGGTCTGGGATGTTGGATTCAAATGTTGCGAGCGCCACATATACGAAAATGGAAAAAGTAGCGACGCCAGAGATTTCTCCTAACGGCGGATTAATTACTCCACCGCAAAATTTTACAATATCAAGCGCTACAAGCGGCGCAATAATCAAATATACAACAGACGGCTCTGATCCTTCGTCGACGAACGGTATTACTTATTCAGGGCCGATTTCTCTTTTGATGTCAGGGACTGTTAAGGCTATTGCTATTAAGAGTGGAATGATCGATTCGGACGTTTCATCGGCGTACTTTGTGATAAATAGGGTATTGAGTAATATTTCATTAATACCGAACACCGCTACGGTTGATCCTGGAGAAATGATCGTAATGAGTAAAATTAATGCAAAACTCGATTACTCAGACCTTACTACTATGACTATTAACGCTATTAAGTTAAAATTTTCAATTAAATCAGGAACCGGCCAGTTTTCTGAGTCAGGAAATTTTGTCGCCCCGGCTCAGCCTGGAACAACAATATTAACAGCAACGGTTACTGAGGAAGGAATAACTAAAACAGTTGATTTATTAATAAAGATTAATGATCCCAACAATTCAAACAATTATGAAAATTATGCAATCGAGACTAATATCGACGGTGCGTTTAACGGCTGGAGCGGGCAAACTACCTTTAAGTTGGCTAACGGACAAATTTGGAAACAGAGCAAAGACGGTGTTAAATACGCTAGTTTATTTAATCCTAAGGTAACAATATATAAGGTTTTATTCGGATACAAAATGAAAGTGGACGGAGTCGACGATACTGTTTTTGTCGAAAGAATTGATAGCCTTTATTATTGTGGAGAGTA
The DNA here is from genome assembly GCA_964436235.1 of uncultured bacterium. Taxonomy (GTDB): domain Bacteria; phylum Muiribacteriota; class UBA9980; order UBA9980; family UBA9980; genus UBA9980. The sequence continues at coordinate 34,673 of CAYTCW010000026.1, read as the reverse complement.
CGCAATCGAAACCACCATCGACGGCGAGTTTGGAGGTTGGACTGGCGATACTGTGTTTAATCTATCTAACGGTCAAGTTTGGCAGCAAGGTGAATATGGAAGTAAGTATACTGCCGGGAAATATAGGCCGGATGTAACGATATATAGGACTAGAGCGGGCTATAAGATGAGAGTGGACGGAATTTTGTGGTTTGATACGGTATTGATTGTTAATAGGATACGGTAATTAAAAAGTGATGACGAGTTGCGATCTGGTGTGATGAATTTCACACACTGCACGACGCCTTATTTTCCGCACTCGGATATGCATGGATTTAGAAGGTTTTTGATGATAAAGTGTGTCAAGTGATTTACTTTTACTATAAACTTATTTTTAGAAAATTTATAAAAAAACGTGATAGATATAAAACAAAAAAACAATATTAAGAGCAAGGAAAAATATATAAAGTCTTTGAGAATTGACGCACTTTACACACTCGTGCCAAAACACTTGACATTATTGACTTTATCGTGTTTGTAACCAGTGTATCTACAATTATGAGTTTACACACTGCTCATACGGCGTAAAATAATAAGCATGTAGGTATGCAGGTAAAATAAAGAAAAAATAAACAGATGATTAACAAAAATTAACATTGACATTTTAAGCCAAAGTTGATATGCTTTCTCAATTAAGATATAAATAATTTTGCTTAAATTTATTAAACTTGAAAGTTTAATCTTATCTTAATTATTACCGTCCTGGAGGCACCAATGGATCGAATAACGCCCGGCGTTGAAGTTATTTTCAGAGACCTCAAGTGGGAGGTCATCGACGTATTTTCTTCCGGCGAAGACGAGATCGTCAGGCTCAGGGGCGGTGAAGGTGTCGTGATCGGAAAAGAAATAGAAGCGATACGCTCGCTTGAACCTATCACGCCGATCGCGTTCGACATAAATCCTGAAAAGGCTTCGCGCCTTCAGCACTGGACACTGTTTCATCAGGCTTATCTTCTAGAACAAAGCGCTGGCGACGATGCTTTACTTTCAGTCAATTCGGGCAGAATAAAACCCGAACCATATCAGATTGTTCCGCTAATGAGAGCTTTAAAAATGTCAAGGCCGCGATTGCTTTTGTGCGACGATGTCGGGCTTGGAAAGACCATTCAGGCGGCTCAGATAATCATCGAACTTATGGCGCGAAGGATAGCGCACAGAGTTCTTATTGTTTCGCCTGCCGGGCCGCTTCTTGATCAGTGGAAGCAGGAACTTCTGGATAAATTTAGCATTAAGGTTGAAATTATCGATAAAGATAAGCTCGACGAAGTTAAACGAAAAAATGAGCTCGGTGCGAACCCGTTCGATACCATACCGTTAGGTCTTATATCGATTGATTTTTTGAAACAGGAAAAAATTCTTGAATATGTGGAAAAGTCTTCTTATGACATAATAGTGATCGACGAAGCGCATCACTGTTCGGAAACTAATAGCGGAAGTTTCGAGGAATCGCAAAGACGCAAACTCGCATGTGTTCTGGCCACAAGGTGTGATTACTTGTTGTTATTGACGGCAACGCCGCATAACGGAATCGACCGATCGTTTTCTTCGCTTCTTGAATTGCTCGATCCGTCGCTCGTGAATGGAAAGGGCGAAGCGATAGCCGATAAGTATAAAGCCCACGTCGTAAGACGTCTGAAAAGACACATAAAAGACCATGAAACTGGCGCGCCTAAATTCAAGGAAAGAAATCTGCAGCCGATTCCGGTTATTGCCGAGCCTGGAAAACATAAGAATTATATTGAATTTCAAAAAGAACTTTTAGAACTTATCTCTCCCGAACTTCGCAAAGCTCTCCGTAATCGGAACTATGGCGATGTTCTTGCTTTTATAGCTTTGTTAAAAAGATCCGTTTCCACTGTAAGTTCATGCGTTGAAACGCTTGGAGCGATTAAAAACAGGTTCGAAGGCTTGACATCGGAACGCAAAGAAGAGCGGGAATGCAAGCAGGAACGTGTCAAATCAATTCGCGACCTTATGAAAAAAGCCGAAAAATTTGGCGTTTTAAGTTGTGAAGAAGAAGAGGAACAGCGAAACCTTCACATTGAAGATATCGCCGGTCAATTAAAAGAGCTGGAATCGGAACTTCGAAGCGGCTCGAGAAAGTTGAAGCACGCCCAGAATGTCACGGGCTACCTTGAAGAACTGATTAAGCTCGGCGAAAAAACTCTTGATAACGATCCTAAGATCGAAGCGATAATTCGCGAAATCAATAACATCCGTTCATCCGAGCCGAATGCCAATATTTTAATTTATACGGAATATATCGATAGCCAGACGGCTGTGGTTAACGCGCTATTAAAAAAGATTGATAGCGGAATTCTCACGCTCAGCGGAAGTGATCCGGATCATCTTCGTAAAAAGGTTACTATTGAATTTTCGACCTATGAAGGGCGAATCCTTGTCAGCACCGATGCAAGTTCCGAAGGTCTTAACCTTCAAAAAAAATGTCATCACCTCATACATCTCGAACTTCCTTTCAATCCGAACCGCCTGGAACAGCGCAACGGAAGGATAGATCGTTACGGGCAGGAAATAACGCCGCAGATCAGGTATTTGTTTTTAAAAAACACATTCGAAGACCGTATTCTTATAAAACTAATCGCTAAGTATGAACGTCAGAGAAAGCTCCTGGGCTTCGTTCCCGAAACGCTCGGAATTACATGCACCACGGACGCCGCGTGTGAAAAGCTCCTTAAAGGTTTCGTTTCCGAGGAAGATAAATTATTTAAAGACAGCGGAGAAAATCTATCGTTCGATTTTTTTGAACCTGAAAAAGAAGCTGAATCCGACGAATCTATAAAAGAATTGATGTCTGAAATCGATAAAAGCTTCGGAATTTATAAAACTTCAAGCGACTCGAAAATATCAATTCTCGAAACAGGCGTCAATAATGATTCGCAGTTTGTGAGCCTTGCGGCTGACGCATCTAAAAATGCCGGAAAATATAATATGATGGGGCTGTTAAAGTTTGTCACAAGCGCAGTTTCATTTGACGGCGGATCGGATAAATTAAAAAAAGGCATAACCGAGATAAAACTTCCCCAAACATGGGAATTCGCACTTGAAGACCTTCCAGGCTATGATAAAGACGCCCATTTGATAAGGCTTACGGAAGATCTCGGAATAACGGAAGATGAAAACAAAATGGCGGTTGGTTATTTAGGCCGCTCCCATCCGATTGTTAAAAAGGCTATCGAAAGGGTTAAAAGCATTGGCTTCATAATGAACAATACAGCCCGGTCCGATCCAAGAGTTACGGCGATCCGGGATAAAGTTAAAAAACCTAAAATTTTATATACGTTTTCGGGGATAATTCAGTCGAAGAAACAAAAAATATATGAAATAGTATTTGCGATAACCGTTGATAAAGAAGGTAACATCGATGAAATACATGACGCGGCCGAACTCACGCAATATGCTAAAATAGAAAAAGCGATCGATGCGTCCGGTATCTGGGAGCGCCATTTTAAGATATGGGCTGCTGATGTCGGTAAAAATATTAATGCAAAGGCCGAATCTGTTTTTGGTCCGAAAGCTGATAAATTCTTTTCAGATCATATTAAAAAACTTGAGAAAGAAAAATATGAACTTACGGACAGGTTCAATAAGCGCGTCTGGGAGCTTACCGGCGGCGTTAACACCGAATCGCAGATCGATCTGTTTGAAACGCCGGATGCAAAGGCGCGCTCGATCTGGATCGAAATAGAAGAGCCGCGCGAACGATTATTGAAATTTAGCCAGGATAAAGGCGTATTTCGTTCAAAACGCTCGACGGCCGATACAGTTCTAAAAAACTACAGCGAACGCATGAAGGTACTCGAAATGCTATCCGAAGTTGATTTTAAAGGTATCAGACAACTCGGCATGATGATGATAATTTCGGAAGGTGAGATATAATGGCGCTCGATCTATCATTTATAAAATTCGTAGGACCGGCTTTTCCGGAACCATTCGTTAAATTCGACCTTGAAAAGGAACTGAATTCTAAAAAGTTGCTTTTGAAGGAGCACGGGCCTGAAGCTGATAAAAATGCTGAATTCTGGCAGTTCTACAGAAGAAAATTATATGAACTCGGCCGCAGTTCCGGCAGGATCCGGGTAAAAAATCTTGTCATCGATCCGCTCATGGAGCTTTTGGGATATTCAGAAATCATCGAATCTGAAAAAGTTGCAACGCGCGAAAATAAAAACGAAGGTGAAGACGGCGGTTATCTTTTAAAAACTTCAGATGGCACAACATCTCTTCGCGTCTGGACGGTTCAGGCCGGGACCGATCTCGACACGCCTATAAAAAGAGGATATGCTTACAGGTTTAGTTTATCCAAAATAGTCCAGCGCGTGCTTCTTGCTTCGAATGAACGCATCGGCGTTATAACTGACGGATTTGAATTTCGAATAATCATTGCGGAGCCTTCTAAAAACGATTCACAATTAATTATCAATATCGATACCGAATGGAAAAAATCGCGCGATATTTCGGATAGCTTCAAACTAACCGCTGCGCTTCTTTCACCTGCCGGAATAAAATTGCTGCCGGAACTTCTCGATAAAGCAAGGTTAAAACAGTCTACGATAACGAAGGAATTGCGAATTCAGGCACGCCAGGCGATAGATGGATTTATTAATGACGTGTTTTCCGATCCTAAAAATTATGAGTCGCTTTCAAAATATACCGATAAAGATAAACTTGCTCGCCAGTTATGGCATGAGGGCCTTGCCATAGTTTATAAACTTTTGTTTGTGCTGAAAGGTGAGGCAAGTGATGATCCGGCGCGGTCGTTTAATTTTACGGGATCGACACTATGGAGAAATACTTATTCGCCGACGGTAGCTCTGGCGCATTATGTAAGAGAAGCCATAGACAAAGGAAAAGAAACCGGATCGCTTCTCGAAGGCGGTTTGAAATCGATTTTCAAGATGTTTCGCGACGGTGTTAAATCATCAGAGTTAAATATAAAACCTCTTGGCGGCATGTTATTCGATGAACGTTCGATGCCTGTATTATCAGTTCTTCACTGGCCGGAACGGGCGTGCGCGAAACTTCTCGATAAATTATTATGGACCGTTCCGAAAGGACGCGGCGGCGAAGCGCGTCAGAGAATTCATTACGGTTCGCTCGATATCGAAGATCTGGGACGAATTTACGAAGCGCTACTTGAATTAGACGCCGGCATTTCAGAAGAAGCGATGTGTCGCTTACGGCGTGCCAAACTCGAAGTCGTTGTTCCGTCCGCTCAGGGCGAAAAATACAAGATCGTTAAAAAAACAGAAAATGTTGAACCCGAAGATATTACTGACGATGACGCGGACGAAACCGACGATACTGAAGCCGAAGAAGAAAAATCGAATAAAAAAGGCAAAACTAAAATTGAATGGATCGAAGAAATACCCAAAGATCGATTTTATCTGCGTGTCGGGCTTGGACGTAAAGCCACGGGCAGTTATTATACGCCGCATAGTTTTGTTAAATTTTTAGTTCAGGAAACGCTCGGTCCAAAAATTGACGAAGTATCGCCTACCGCGAATCCTTATCCAAACGAAATCCTTAAGATAAAAGTCCTCGATCCTGCGATGGGCAGCGCACATTTCCTTGTTGAAGCGTGCAGGTTCATGGGTGAAAAATTATATGAGGCATGCAGGCTTTGCGATGAAAAAGTCAGCGAATTAAAATTGAAAATTGAAAAAAATCAAGACGATGAGAAAACGGTTCAAAAACTCAAAGAAGTAATGAATCAATACCGTGAGCGCATTATTGAAATCCCGGATCCGGATGATGAAATTTTAAATTACTTGCCGGGTTCAGCTCCGGAGGAATGGCGTTCGGGTTATTCGCAGTCGAAGGCACTTGCGCTATGTAAAAGGCTTGTCGCGGTCCATTGTTTATACGGCATCGATAAAAACCCGCTTGCGGTGGAGCTTGCAAAACTTTCAATCTGGCTCGAATCGCAATCGGAAGGCTTACCGCTCACTTTCCTCGACCATAGATTTATATTGGGAGATTCGATAACGGGGCCATTTTTCGAGCATCTATTAAAATCGCCTTTTACCAACGAACCGTTAGACGACCTTTTTACAGACGGGCTTCAAAAAGGGCTGATGGACGCGCTTAAAAAAGCGCTCAAAGAAGTCAATGAACTTGAAAAAAGCATAGGCATTGATATTGCGGATATCGAGAATAAAAAGAAATCAAAGGAAAAGATGGAAGAAATAATGCTTCCATTTAAAATTCTCGCGGCTGCTTGGACTGGCGGCGTGATGCTCGGTAAAATAGACGGCGATGCGCTTGGATACGAAAATCTGGCTAAATATATTGCATCTCATGGTAAACTGCCTGAAACTATTGATTCGCAGAAACTTATAAAGATGATAGCGCGGGGGCTGGGAATCGATGATACATCAGAAACTTTGAATATTGAAGAAATATTATCGATTGTTAAAGAAAGCAGGAATATTCCTTCTCTGCCTTATGATCTGACTTTTCCGGAAGTGTTTTTTAAAATTGATGAACAAGGGTTTGCGAAAAAAGGGTTCGACGTTGTGCTTGGAAATCCGCCGTGGGATAAGCTGTTACCTGCCGATAAAGAGTTTTATGCGGCTTTTAATCTTGACGTATTAAATGCCCCTACCAAAAAAGACCGTGACTTAGCATTAAAAAAATTAAAACAAGATAGCAATGTCTCAACCCTTTATAATAAATACATACAGGAATTCAGAAAAGCGGAAAATGTCATTAAAAAAACTTATTTATGGCAGTCATCTACAATTGGCGACAGCACTACCATAGGTAAACAGGATCTATATAGGCTCTTTATGGAGCGTTCTTCAACTATAATTAACTATAATTGCTATATTGGAATGCTTGTTCCCTCAGCTTTTCATTCAAATGAAGGAGCGACTGGAGTTAGAAAGTTATTTGTAGATAGGTTAAATTTGATGCAGTGCTATTCATTTGAAAATAAAAATAAATTATTCGAAATTCATTCGAGTTTTAAATTTGCCGTTACTATCACTAAAAAACCTGAACAATTAAAAAACTACGACATTAAATGCGCTTTTTATCTTCACGACATTAACTGGTTATTTGAAAAAAACAATCCTTTAATCTATACTCTTGATTTTATAAAAAAGGTTGGCGGAGAATATTATAATTTGCTTGAACTCAAGACCGATAAAGACGCTAATATAATTAAAAAGTTTTTTGATTCAGGCATTCTCTTTTCAACGGTGTGTAATGATAAAAAAATCAGCCTTGGACGCGAACTTAACATGACTGACGATTCATTTCGCTTTACTGATGTTGATACTATAATTTCAGAATCTGAAGATCCTCGTCTGCCTTTGGTTTCAAAAAAAATCCTTGCTCTTGGATATTTAACGCTTGGTGAAGGTAAAACGTTTCATCAATACAGCGATACCTGGGGTGAGCGACCGTCACATTTAATTAATTTAAATAGTATAACTGACAAACCAAATTGGTATAAAGTGACTCGTTATTATAGACTTGTTTACCGATCTATTGCATCATCTACTAATGAGAGAACCTCAATATTTTGCCTAGTTCCATCCGGATATTTATTTGGTAATTCCGGGCCTTGCGAAAGATCCCCGGAAAATAGGCCAAACTCACATTCTTTATTACTAATATCACTTGTAAATAGTTTTTCTTTTGACTGGGTTCTTCGTCAGAAAACAAGCGCAAATGTTAATCTTTTTATTTTAAACGGTTGCCCTTTACCTGGATTATTAGGTAATTCAAAGTCTGGATTTTTTTTAATTCATTCCGCTCTCCGTCTCTCCTGCAATCACTTTGGCTACGAACCTCTCTGGCGCGAACAACTCGGCGATGCATGGCGTGAGCCGGGCAAGAATCCATTTACATGGCCCGTGCTTGAAACCGAAGAAAAACGATGGGCGGTTCGAAGCGCGATAGACGCCGTTGTGGCGGAAGCTTATGGCCTTGACCGTGATCAGTATGAACATATTTTAAAATCGTTCGACAGGGCGAGCGGGTCGAATCCATATACCGGAATCTGCCTTGAAAAATTCGATGAATTAAAGCAAATTGGCGTTGACGCATATACTAAAAAATACGATCCATATCACGATATTCCGCTGAACGAGAATTTGCCGAAGCCGATTATTGAATTGCCTGGTATCGTAAATGACGGAGATCAAAACGTTGAGGCCGGTAACGACGATAATGTAAATGGCGGCGTCGAAGTCGATATGTTCGGGAATCCTGTCGAGGTAACGAAAAACGTTAAAAAGAAGAGGAAGAAGCCCTGATGCCAGTTGTTGCATTTTTTCCATGGCTTAAAATTAAAGAAAAGATTGTTCTTGGTAATATTAAGTTAACGCCATATAATATCGAACAAGATGAATCTGGCAGCAATATCAAAAAAGCATGCAATAAAGTATTTTCGAGTTATTGTATTTCTTCTCGGCCGGTTTCAGAACTTACTGTTCTTTCTTATAAAGACAAATTATTATTTGATGATATCACCGACGAAGAAATAAATGATCTGTTTATTGCGGCCGAATTTATTGCTTTTTCTGCGATTTCACGTAGGGAATATTTTCAATTTTCCGGCAATTATTGCAACAAGGATGACTTTTTATTTTATATCCAAATATTTGATGAAACATTCAATGGGGCTCACTTTAAAACAAGGAAAAGAGATGGCCTTTCCGAACAATTTAGCAGCTCGGATAATTTAAAAACCATAAAACCCGATAATGCAACTAACAGAACTGTCAATATTGATAAAGAACTCCTTGCATCATTATTAGAACTTCAAAAGAATAAAAACACAAAAGCTTATAACGAAATTTTTGAAGCGATTTATAGTTTTAACAGAGCAAATACGGATAATAATTATTTCAACGAACCATTTGAAATTGTACTTGTTTTAGGCGCAATCCAGAGAATTTTGGGCTGTTCTTCCAGCGATATAACAGAACTTTCCAGAAATTTCATCGATTTTTTTAAACCTTCAATAGATCTAAAAATCAATGAAAGTCAAAAATTGAAAAATGTTAAACATATTGATAAAATTAAAATTATTCGAGAGGAATGGATTCGCGATCTATATAAATTAAGAGGTGATTTTGCTCACGGTAAGTTGTATAGCAATAAAAACATTATTTGGTCGGTCCGGGAGCATCTGCTCCTTGCGTCATATGTTTTCTCGCTTCTTGTAAAATGCCGCCTTGAAAAAGAAGGATATTATAAATTAATTGAAAAAGATGAATACGATGAAACCGGCATTTATCAAATTAAATATAGTGATTTGTTCCAAATTAATGTTTTTGAAAAACTTCTTGATGCTGATTTATTCACTCTTGAAAAAGACGAAGACGGCGAAGATAATTGGCCATGGATAAGAATAATTGCAGGTAAAAAATTAAGAGATATTATTGAAGAAGAAGTTCGATTAGCCGGTATAACCGATTAATTCTTCCGCCATAAAAACCTGTGACATAGACTCGTGATATTTAAAAGGATAAGATGCAAATGCCTATATTTCTATCTTATAAAGATATAGAATCAAAAATGAGGCAATGCCAAAAAAGCATTTATTACTCAGCGCCCGGGATAACTATTGAATGTGCGCGAGCCTTAGTTGATTTTTATCGTAAAAATGCAAATTCAGGCATTGAGGTGTTTCTTGATTCCCGGAAAGAAGTTTATGAAATTTGTTTGAGCGATATAAATGCGGTAAAATATCTTCTTCAAAATGGCATTAAAATTAAATCAATAAAGAATTTAAGAGTCGGAATGATACGATTTGATGACCATGCTTACATTTTTTCGCCGATTCCCCTTTTCGATAAATCCTCATATTTCAATGCTTATCAAACTGAATTCACTGATATTTATATTTCCGAACTATTAAGTGAAGCTATAATAACTCCTGAAACAGCTTATAATAGCAATTCATCGGGCGAGCCGGCCGATGAAGTTAAGGAATTAAAACTGGAAGATGTAGAACAAATTTCAACCGGAATGCCGGACAATTATCTTGAACTGGCGAGCATATTAAACCAATTAGAGCCGCTTTTAGTTTTTGGTGAGCTTAAATTTTCCGGCGCTAAATTAGAACAAAAAAATTATGAGCTGCCTCAAGAGCTGATAGAATTGCTTTTTAATGACAAAAATGTTTCGGCCAGAATGAAAACTATTTATAAGGCTATCGAAGAAAAACTCGCCAAAAATATTAAAGATTTACTTGAACCATTTTCCAATGAAATAGATGAAATCAGAGATGAAAATATATTTCATGTAAATGGCGATTGTGTTATGTTTACCGCCGACTTAATAACCGTTAATGAAAAAATCCAAAAACTTCAATTAGATTTGAAAAATCAACATGAAAATATTAAAAAGGTATATGGTGAAAATTTAAAAGCCGGTTTTGATAACCTTGTAAATTCCCTTCCGGAATCATCTTTGAAAGATCGTTCAAAACTATATGACTTCGATATTAAAAAAGCCAAAGACGAAATCAAAAAAATGCTTTTAGATGATTTTCAAAATAACGGCGATAAAAAGGTCATAGATAAAATTAAAATTCATTTTAAGGCCGATAAAAAGCCCACTCTGGAATGGTTGAAAACGCCTGAATTTATTAATACATTGATTAATGAAGTAAGAAAGAATCTGAGAAAAGAAAAAAAATATAAAATTGAACTCGAAATTCTTATGAAATTTCAAAGACTGCTTAGAAAAAAATGAAAATAAAATTTATTTTAATAAACATGGAAGTGAGTAAAAATGCTGCATCCGATTAAATCTATCGACCAGATTACCAATGAATATAGAGATTTTTTGATGACTGAATTTCGGGCGAAAGATCCAAGCCTCAAAAACGAACTGGAAAAACAAATCGATATGCCTGGATTTATTGCAGGCGAGGCGTTTTATCAGGTCCACAGACCTTTTAAGAGTGGAAAGAAATGGTCTGAACTTAACATTAACGATAAACTTGCCGCTGCAATAGCTCAAATTTCAAAGAGTGAAAATGCTTACCTTCATCAGGCCAGCGCTATAGATTATTTGACTACCGGTTCGCCTGAATCGCTTGTTGTTACGACCGGCACTGGCAGCGGTAAAACCGAATGCTTCCTGGTTCCGGTCATAAATAACGCTATCAACGACTCCATAGCATTTAAAAAAAGCGGTCTGACGGCCATACTTTTATATCCCATGAATGCTCTTGCAAACGATCAGTTATTAAGAATTCAAACAATTCTCGATAAAATAGGACTTTCATCAGTTGTAAGCGTTGAAAAATACGACCGCGGGACCACTCAGGCTCAACGTGAAAATCTTCGTAAAAACCCGCCTCACATTCTTTTAACCAATTACATGATGCTTGAATATCTTCTGGTAAGGCCCGCTGACCGGGATGATATATTTGCTAACCATAGATGTAAATTTATAGTGCTCGACGAAGTTCATACTTATAGAGGTGCCCTTGGAAGCAATATAGCACTTCTCGTAAGACGCCTGACCGCGCATCTGAAAAACGCAAGGCAGGATTATAATAATGAAAACAAAAACGACATTGTTCGCTTTCCTAAATTCGTATATGTTGGAACCTCGGCTACAATCAAAAGCGGTAATGGAAATATTACCGATAAAATGGCATTCATTAAAGAACGTAACGAGGAGATATCGGACTTCTTTTCAAAATTAACCAGCGCTAATAAAGATGGGGTATTGGTTGTAACGGAAGAACTTCAGGAGATGATAATTCCAGAAAAAACAACTTATTCTAAAGAATATTGCGATTTTGAAATTCCTGGAAAATTAGACGAGGAAAGTTTAAAAAAAGGGATAGAAAAACTTGCTGGATGCGGCACCGTTTCGAGCCTATCGGAAGCGGTTCAAAAATGCAAAATTATATGGGATCTGAATCGAATATTAATTGAAAAAACAATGCCGGTGACAGAATTGGCTGTGCTTATAAAAAAAGAAGTTCCTGAAAGAAATGATTGGCCGCTCGAAAAAATATCTTCGGAAATTGAAACGGCTTTGATTTTAGGCGGCGCGCTTCCTGATGATATGGCAGGATCATTAAAATTAAAAGTACATAAGTTTTTCAGAGGTGGCTGGCAATTTTATAGGTGCGTTGATCCGAAGTGCGCAAAACTATACCCGAAGGGCGAAGAAAAATGTGAATGCGGCCATGGGACAGCTCCGCTTTATTTATGCCGCACCTGTGGCGCGGATTATCTTCGCTTCGTGGGCGATAATGAGCCAAAAGTTTTAAGGCCCAGCAATAACCGTATGGAAACGTTCGAATGGTTGCTTTATAATCCGTCAAAATTCGAGAATATTATATTTGATTCTGACGATGACAGCGATGACAATGAAAATACCGGATTAAGCGATATGATAAGCGCGCGCGTCGGGACGACCATGAAAAGCAGAAACATTTTATATGGTTCCTTCGACCCCTCAACGTTCTCGTTTGATGAATCTGTTAATACAAATCCTGTAAAGGTAGTCCTGGCTCCGGCGAGAAATAAGTGCCTATGCTGCGGCAGCACGGCAGGAAGTAGGAGTATTATTTCCCCTGTCTCTCTTGGCACATCTGCCGCGGTTAAAATATTGGGCGAAGGAACGATAGAGTCTTTAAAGGTAAACAGACTTTATGAAGAAGACAATAATCAAAAAGAAAGGCTTTTGATTTTTAGCGATTCACGCCAGGATGCGGCTCATCAAGCGCGTTTCATAAGATTTGCTTCCAGATATGACAGATTTCGAAGAAGATTATATTATATGCTGAAAAAAAATGGCGTACTTTCAATACAGCGAGTCGTCGAATTACTGAGCGCTATAGCCCGTGAAAACAAAGACAATCCTTATATTCCTGAAGGCGCTGGAGATTTTCTCCCACAAGATATGAAAATGAAGATAAACGCTTATGAAGAAGCTCCGCTACTGGATGAAATTTCAGTTAATGCGGTCTATCGAGCAACAATAACGAATCTCGGTTTAGTAAATGTTTTTTATGATGACCTCGAAAAATATATCGCTGAATATGGCAAAGAACTTTTAGAAAAATTCAACTTGCCGGTTGAAAAATTATCTTATTTATGCAGGGTGCTTCTCGATAAAATCAGAACTTTTGGTTGCCTCAATCGCGATCTGCTTCGTTATCATCCAAATAACTCATACCGTCCTGAATATTATTCGGCTGCTGAATGGGAACGAAAAGTTAAAAATCCGAAGGCGCTTCCGCTTGATGATAATGGTAATCCGGCAGGATATATCGATATAAAAAAACTTCCTGCGGGGATAAAGGTCCATAACCCATGGTCTTCTCCGAACGCAAAAGGTAAAAAACCAATTATTCAAAAGATATTCGAAAAATTGGTAGTAGCATTAAGCGGAACAAATAAGACGGACGAATCACTTCTGCTTGAATTGTTTAATTTTCTTAAGAGAGGTTATTATCTGGTTGACTCTGAAATATTTGGTTTTTCCAGATCATGTAAAATGCTTCAAGTAAATTACGAGCGTGTCTATATGAAACTTGCCGAGGAATCGAATAGATTTAAGTGTGGCGTTTGCGGAATTATACAATATAACGCCGTCGTTGGATTTCCATGCCCTTATTGTCACGGGAAATTGGAAGTATTTAAAAATGAAATCGTTGATAAATCAAAATATGTAAAAAGAATTAAACTTGACTCTTTTCTCAGTCTTGATGTAGCTGAACATACCGCTCAGGTTTCAACGGATGAAAGGGCTTCGATCGAAGATCGATTTAAGGATGGTAATAAGAAACTCAATGTGCTTGCATGTTCGCCTACCCTTGAAATGGGAATCGATATAGGCGGCCTCGATGCAATAATTTTGAGAAATATTCCGCCAAGACCTGACAATTACGCTCAGCGAGGCGGCCGTGCGGGAAGAAGACAGCGAATAGGACTGGTAATAGGGTATGCAAGAAGTTCGCCGCATGATCAATATTTTTATGAGCATCCGGAAGAAATGATTTTCGGTGAAGTTCGTGTTCCGCAGATAGCTCTTGGAAATAAGGATGTCATATACAGACATCTTAACGCTATAGCATTCGGTGCAGCTAATCCCGGATTAATGAGTAAAATGGCCGATTACATAGATCCCAAAGGTGATTTAGTAAAAGAAGCGATAGATAATCTATTGAACGCGATAAAGGAAAAAAACGATTATACGGTTAACCTTGCAAAGTCAGCCTGGGGTCTCGATATATTGGAAAAGGAAGGAATTAGCGAAAACGAATTGAGAAAGGAACTTGAAGGGCTTTCGACTCGAATATTTGATCTATTCAATAGAATTTCCAGACAAATCAAGGATTTAAGAGGACCGCTTGAAAGTTATTATAATGATCTCGAAGGAAAACATCTTGCAATAAGATCTTCAGAGTTAATAGCAAGAATTCTTGGCATATCGAGTAACGACAGTAAAGATAAAGCTGATGATAGATCGTCCGGATATCCTATGAGGCGCTTTGCTGAGTTTGGAATACTTCCAGGATATGAATTTCCTAATGAACCCGCAACGTTAAGGCTTTTAGGCGATAGCCATGAAGAAGAACCGATTTCCGTAAACAGGCAGTTCGGTATTGCTCAATATCAGCCTAAAGCTAATGTTTACGCGAGAAATTTCTGCTGGGAAGTAATTGGAATCGACGTTTCCTCACCGTGGAATCCTCAGAAAAGCGATGCCGGAGAGGACTATCAAATTTGTCCGCGCTGTGCATTACGTTATAAAACTACCAGTCCTAAATGCCCGCGGTGCAGCGCTGAGGCTTCCGCCGCGAAAGCCATTACAGCGGTTAATTATGGCGGATTTATTGCCAAACGCAAGGAAATGCCCGTGCTCGACGAAGAAGACCGGACTGCCGCAAGAAATAACGTGTCGGGGAATCCTCAGTGGAACGGAATTACAGTCGGGAGATGGGCAACGGCTAACGACTGGAAACTTGTGCTGAGTAAAGAAGAAAAAATACTCTGGATTAACGAGGGCGGCTTACCAAAAGGTAAAGACTTAAAAAGTGGAAATCCGCTTCTTCATGAAAGCGCTAAAGGTTTTATTATATGTCCGTCGTGCGGGCGTATTGTTAATGCGCCGTTAGCGGATAAACCGAATTCAAAAGGGCGCAAAAAATTGTCGGCCGATGCTGAAGCTTCTGCTAAAAATACCGGTCACGCTCTGAAATGTGAATATGTAAAAAATGTTTTGAATCCGATTGCGTTATATACTGAAAGCCATTGCGAGATTTTGAGGCTTCTTGTTATGCTGCCTGAAAATATCAATGAAGAAGATGTTAAAACCTGGGGTTGTTCTCTTGGATATGCCTTGAGAAACGGTATGCGTCATAGATATTCAATGGACGGCAGCGAGATAGAATTTATCATGGAAGGGCCATGGCTTGAAACCGGCAAAGGATATAGTTATAAACATGTTTCGCTAACGTTCATTGATCAGCACATCGGCGGAAGTGGTTATCTGCAGAAGATCGCGCAGGAATTTAAAGAGGTCGCTGCTGACGCCAGAGCATATCTTGAACATAAGGATTGCGAGACTGCTTGTTATCGTTGCCTGAAATCTTACAATAATCAACGCTTTCATCAATTTTTGAATTGGCCGCGAGTTATTTCCGATCTTGAAGTTTTAGCCAGCGAGCCCGTAAAAACATTGAGCTTGAAGTTGGGCGATAATGCCGATCCCATGCCGTGGCTTGAAGCATATAAAGAGGGCGTCGGCTCACCCCTGGAACTGAAGTTTTTAAGGCTTTTCGAGAAAAAAGGCATTAAAGTTGAAAAACAGGTTCCCGTGCCGCACGACAAACCTATATCAGTAGCGGATTTCGCGATTATCGAAGGCGATAAAAGAATCGCGATATATATAGACAGTGCGGCCTTTCACGTCGGTCAGAACTTGCGAAGAGATATGTACATTCGTAAAAGATTGGTAAATATGACGCCTAAATGGAAGGTCGTTGAGCTTAGGGCGAAAGATTTGAATGATGCGGATAAGATCATAGCAATGCTATCTTAGCATAAACCGTTCAAGGAGACCGTAAAATGAAAAAATCAACTTATACGCCGCCATATACGATTACACCTGAAATCGTGCGCCTTGTGTCAGAAATCAGCGAAACAATTGGCCGTTTCTCTGTCATGAATCAGTTAGAACAGACTCCGATGCTTCGCCGGGGAAACCGCCTTCGCACTATCCAAGCGTCGCTCGCTATTGAAAACAACTCTCTTTCGTTGGAGCAGGTAACGGGAATCATCAGTGGAAAACGAATAATAGGCCCCCCACGCGAAATACAGGAAGTAAAAAACGCTTTTGCCGCGTATGAACTGCTCGATAGTTTAGACCCTTTTTCCGAAAAAGATATGTTCAAAGCGCACAAGTTATTGATGGCGGCTTTAGTCGATGACGCCGGCCGCTATCGCACCGGTGGTGTCGGAGTTGTTAAAGGACGGAAAGTTATTCATGTCGCTCCGCCAGCGGGTCGCATCACCTCTTTGATGTATGACCTTTTTTCCTGGCTCAAGAATACCGATGCCCATCCACTGATAGCAAGTTCGGTCTTTCACTATGAGTTCGAATTCATTCATCCCTTTGCTGATGGCAATGGAAGAATGGGGCGGCTCTGGCAGACGCTGATTTTGAGCAAATGGAAACCGCCGCTGGCTTATCTTCCGGTGGAAACGGTCATACGCGACAGGCAGAATGATTACTACGGCGTCCTGGGCAAATGCGACAAGGCGGCAAATTCCACACCATTCGTTGAGTTTATGCTTAATGCGATTTTAGAAGCGCTGCGTGAAAACATTTTGACCGACCAAGTCAGCGACCAAGTTACCGACCAAGTCGTAAAACTATTAAATGTATTCGAGGGGCATCCGCTTTCGGCATCTGAAATGATGAAAAATCTTGGTTTGTCGCATAGGCCAACATTTAGAAACAATTATCTGCATCCAGCGCTTGACAAAGGGCTTATCGAAATGACGATCCCTGATAAACCGAATAGCAGGCTGCAAAAATACAGGATCACACCAAAAGGGAATTTATGCAAAAACATTTAAATAATCGACTAAACTTGTCGGTTAGTTTTCTGCCCGAAGTGAATCGTCAACATTTGATCAGCCTTCATGACCAAGCCATTTTTTGCGATGGTTATCAAGAATTTTTGCGACGCCGCTCCGACGCCGTAAAGTTAAAAACTAACTAAAAACAAAAGAAACCGGCCGCTTCAAACCGCAAAGCCGGTTCCTTAAAACGATTATAAACACGGACAATTTGAAAACTACTGAAAAAAGCTGAAAACCATCTGTTACACCTCGAAATCGAGTTTCCTGACACAATCGGGAACCTGAGTTCAAATCTCAGTCTCTCCGCTATAGCAGAGGGCTTCGCAGCATTGCGGGGCCCTTTGTTTTTTTTGATTTTAGAGATTGGAAATTGGAATTGTTACCGATTTGTTGCCGTAATTTTTTATAAGCAAGCAAAACTGTTCGCTTCTAAACGATATATTATTAACGATTTTTTTCACTTTAACAGCCGGCCTTCTATTTGATCAGAAACTTCATTTTCCAGATCGGCGAGCACGTGCGAATAAATGTCTAAAGTCACATTGTCTTTAAACCATTGAATTGAGTGCTTATCCCAGCCATCCTGAAAAACGCCCCAGAAGACAAAGCTGAAAATAAATGGATGATTGATAAAAGGCCATAATAATACTCCCGTGCCCAGAGCTATGCTCGATAAGTACGATGAGATCATGAAGATGCTTGAATAGCAAACCTTGGCCTATCGACGATAACGCATGCGGGCCATATAAAGGCATCCCGAACTCGGGGTGCTTTTTTAATTAACTAAAAGAGAATTTTGATTTTTATCTTATGATGTGTTATAATATAAAGAAAAATACGGACGGCATGACCGATTGCCTCTTTAGACCGGGAGATATTGATATGCTTTCAGACAGGGACAGACAGGTTATAATCAAATGCGCCAAAAAATATAATGTCGCCATGGTGATCCTTTTCGGTTCGGCCAGGGAAGTTTCAGACGCAAACGATATAGATATTGGCGTAAAAGGCCTGGCACCGGAACATTTTTTTGAATTCGGCTGGGAATCGTGCCGCGATCTGTCTAAACCCGTCGACGTTATAGACCTCGACGATAATTGCCTGTTCAGCAGGCTCGCCGAAAAAGACGGAGAGGTCATCTATGGTTAGCGTGATAGATAAAATAGCCGCCGAACATGAAAATATAATTCAGGTCCTCTACTAAAGCAACGGCGCTTTCGTTCTTTTCGATATAGGAACCCACACGATGTTTATTAAATTTTATTGATCTCAAACGATATGGATAAAAATTATTCTCCACCTTACAATGTCACGCCAGCGATAATATCGCTTGTCGCTCGAATATCCGAAACTATCGGGCGGTTTTTTGCGCTTGAAGACGCGTCGAAGAAAATACGCCTGCGCCGGGCTAATCGAATACGGACAATACACGGCTCTCTCGCGATTGAAGGAAATACACTGAGCGTCGAACAGGTAACGGCCGTTCTTGACGGAAAAAGAGTTATCGCGCCGCCGCGTGAAATTCTTGAAGTAAAAAACGCGCTGGTTGCTTATGAACTTGCACCTAGATGGAAACCTCATTCGATAAAAGATTTACTGAACGCCCACCGGGTTTTAATGACGGACCTTATGGATGACGCAGGAAAATTGAGGACTGGCGGCGTGGGCGTTATGGCCGGAAGAACTCTTGTGCATATGGCCCCGCCGGCGGACCGCGTTCATTACCTGATCAACGATCTTCTGCGCTGGATCAAAACTACCGATCAGCACCCGCTTATTTCCAGCTCGGTGTTTCACTATGAATTCGAGTTCATACATCCTTTTAAAGACGGCAATGGCAGAATCGGAAGGCTCTGGCAGTCGCTGATCCTGTGCGGATGGAATCCTATTTTTGCGGCCGTACCCGTCGAAAGCCTCGTTTACGAACATCAGGCGGATTATTACGCCGCACTGAATAAAAGCACGAAAAACGGCGAGTCTTCGGTTTTTATAGAATTTATGCTGAATATGATCCTCGATGCCCTTAAATTATTTTCCACCCCTCAAGTCACCCCTCAAGTCACCCCCGAAGTCAAAAAAATGTTACTGGCGTTGACGGGCGAGATGAGCCGTAAGGAAATCCAGCAAAAACTAGGATTGAAAGACGAAAAACACTTTCGCGAAGCCTATCTGCATCCGGCTCTCGACAAAGGGCTGATCGAAATGACCGTCCCCGACAAGCCGAACAGCAGGCTTCAAAAATACAGGATCACAACCAGAGGAACTTCGTTTGTAAGGCCCCTTAATTTTTGATTTCCGGCGCATGATGTGTTAAAATAAAAAATAAAAAGACGGCATGATGTAAACGGTAAAATCAGACGGGATGATTCCGGTAAATAAGAAGGGACAGAAAGGTTACAATTAAATGCGCCAAAAATATTTAGATTTTTTACCTGAATGGTGTTTAGCTTGATCGACGAACGCCTGCGAAAAATTGGTACAAAATCTTTACGCACCGAAGAATTTCGCGCTTTCAAGAAAGCATACGGCGTGGCGCCAACGCGTGCTGCAAGAACCGGCCTTTATGGCGAAAACAGCCTCCGGGCGGCCGAAATACTTGACAACACCGGCCGTCTCTGCTCATTTTACGGCAAATTCAAAAAGGCGATTGAATATTTTGAAAGAGCCCGAAAAATATTCGAGCGCGCCGCGGGCTGCGATCAGGACGCCAAATCGGCCCGTGAAAACGGGTATGAGATCGGAAAAATAGCCGTAGTAAAACTTGCCGCTTGCCTGGTGAACATCGGAAACGTCGATTACTTCAAAGGAAATTACGAAACGGCCCTCGAATATTATGAAAAAGCGTCAGGAATTCTGGACAGCCGCGGCGAAGGCTTCGCTTCCGGTTCCGGCGCGCCCGAAGACATTCCTTTAGCCGCCAGAATATCGAACGACATGGGCGTCGTGTGCCTTAAACTCGGCCGATTCGACCGCGCGCTCGAACTCATCGGAGGCGGCTTAGAGATCCGCTTGCGGCACTTCGGCCCGGACCATCCCGCCGCGGCTTCTTCATACAATAACCTCGGTAATCTTTACCTCGACATGGAAGAATATGAAAAAGCCCTCGAATATTTCAGACGCGCGCTTAAGATCAGACGCGCCTGCTACGGAGCGTCGCATCCTTCCACCATGACCTCGGTCAACGACATAGGCGACGTATATCTGGAACTTGGAGAATATGAAAAAGCCCTCGAAAATTACAGCAAAGCGCTCAAGGTCAGATCAACAACACTCGGCGCCCGTCATCCGGCCGTAGCCACCTGCTTGAACAATCTGGGCCTCGTGCGCTCGAATCTGGGCGAATATGAAAAGGCGCTCGAATGCCACCGCCGCTCTCTTAATATAAAACTTTTCGCCTACGGCCCGAAACATCCATACGTCGCCATAACATATCATAACATGGGAAGCGCCTATTCAGACATGGGCGAATACGAAAAAGCGTTAGAGTGCTTCGAACACTCGCTCGAAATAGACCGCGCAATTTCCGGCGGCGAGCGCCCCAGGATCGTGGAGACGCACAATCATATCGCCGAAATATACACCGCTATGGGCCGCTTCGACGAAGCCGTCGAATCATACAAAAAAGTCGCGCTCATCATCGAAAGAAACGACAATCTGAAAAGAATCTATTTAGTCAACACGCTTTCTGCCATGGGCCGGCTTTATCTCGAATGCGCCGACCTCGAAAGCGCCGGCGGATACTTTGAGAAGGCACTGAAAACTTCCGCGGGACTGCACGGCGAGAATCACGCCGACACTTCGCGATGCTATTTCGACATGGGGCTTTTACGTCTGAAAATGCGCGATTATTCAGGCGCGGTTTCCTTTTTCAGCCGTGCCGCCGCGATCGACGGGCAACATTTGCAGGACGGCCTGAAAGCCTCAGATGCCGAAAAATTTTCAACGGACTTTCTCATTGGAATGCTCAGCTTCAGCTCCGGGGATCTCATAAAGGCGCTGGGCGCTTTCGAAAAATGTAAAAATCTGATCGCCGCCTCCGCGGGCGCTTGTATAAATGAGGGACTCGAAGTTTTACCGCAGGCCGTCGACGAATATATCTCGCTGATCAGGCGGAAATACCGGGACTGAAAATATTATTTAAAAAAATTTCGAATGTTGAAATAACAAATTTATATAACAATGACAGTTTTATCCATTACAATAATGAACACTTTTATTGATGGTAAGCCATGCCGCACAGCCGGTGCTGTTTTGCGAAACTGTGGCTTCGCCCATTATACTTATTACAGCACATCCTATACCGACGGTGCCGATGCTGACTCCTACCGCTTTGGCTTTGGATTCGGTAATGCCGCCGGATACGGCGCTGAGATCTTTATCGGAAAGTTCCGGATTGGAGTTGGCGGCGTCGACTAATTCGGCGCGCGCTTCGAAAAGTTCTTCGGCGCTGAAGTCGAAACCGGCTGTTTTAGCCGTCTGGATTATTTTTTCGGCGACTTCGTTTTGATTTTCAGGCTTAATGCTTTTTATAGCGGCTAAAAAGCTATTTCTGAGGGTTTCGTCCTGTTCTACTTTGACGAAAAATTTTTTAACGGTTTCCTTGCTCATTATTTCTCCTTAATTAAAAAACTTAATTTTATTATATTCGATATCTTTATAGAATTCAAGTTAAATTATATTTAATGTTAAATTATATTTAAATTATTTTCGGCTGTTTGGTAAATTTAGCTGAAAGCCCTAATAAATTTTAATGAAAAAGGTTAAAGAATTTTAGGGTTAAAACTTAAACCATTAGTTTAAAATTTAAGTTTTATTTAAACTTAAAGAATTATAACATATTTGGCATTATAATACATTACAATTGCATTATTTAACTAAATATGATAGAATGAAATTGCGTTCATTTGATGCCTGAGCAACGGCTTAAAGCATTATTTTACAGGCGGTGCGCTTTGAGATTCAACGAAAAACCGTTTATAAACGATTCGGCGATGATAGTAGTAATGACTCTGATAATTTTAACGATCTTATCGTTGATCGGTTTTGCCATGTTCGATTTTTTTAAGGCGGAAAAGCATCTCATGGCCTATATGCAGCATTCGAGCGTAGCCGAAAAACTCGCCCAGGCGGCCGCGAAAGAAGCGCTTATTCAATTCCGTTACAGAATGCTTAATTTTAAACTTCTTGACGGCGAAGATCCGATGGACGATTTTATATTAGCCCCTCTTACTGAATTATCAGAAGATAAACTTCATTCCAGGACGCTTCGTCTTCCGTCTTCAGACTGTCCGCTTTTTACGGCTGAACTTATAAAAGACGCCGGCGGCCGCCTCGATTTTGTAGAACTCGCCTACGAAGATTTCCAGCCTTACAATAAAAGTCAGGCAGTACCCGTTAATTTCGAAAATTCGGGCTATATGTCTTCCGATCCTTTCGAGCGCGTCGGAAGGATAGTTTTTCGCGCCAGTGTTACTTATAAAACCATTAAAAAAGTTTTCACCTTTAAATATCACATAAAGATCGCCAATACTCTCGCGCCGGTACTTTCTAAATTTACGATGTTCGCTAAAGACCGTTCCGGCGATGAAAACCAGCTGGCGCACCATCCGCTCGCACCCGGTCAGCTTATGGAAATAGCGAGCCATGGCTTCGCTGATGCAAAGGCCTCGCCCGGCCGCTCGCCGCTTGTTCTCGTTCATCATCCCGGCGATATATTTATCCGTGAAGGTTATTCACCCACTTACGGCGATATCCGCGAGATGCTTCCAGTCGAAACAGAGGTCAAACCAGCCGGTTCTAATTCGTACAGGCCCTCTCCCGCAAAGCGCGGCTGGGTTTATCTTAACGACGCGTCTAATAAATCGTTTTATAGGATCAATATTTCGCCCGGTGCCGCAAATCCGTTGATATGGGTTAATTATCCTTCCGGCATGGATCATCTGCGTTTTCCTGAGGCCTTTTTGATGCTGGAGTCAAATCTTTCGGCGCCGCTTACCAAATTAAAAAGCGCTAAATTTCCATATGGCGATTCGTTTCGTAACGCTAATCCCCCTTCGGCCGCTAACGATTTCATAATAAGCATCAGCCATGAAGGCATGTATTGGAAATATTCATCTATGGCAGGTTCCGGGATTCTTAAAAATTACGAGGCAGTCGATAAATCAATAAAACCGGCGGCCAGTCTTTTGAAATTATCGGGCGACGTGCAGGCGCAAAAGATCGATCCTTTGTTATGGCACAAACCAGCCCGTTATCTCGACAGGCGCTCGCCTACTATAGTTTTAGGAAGCGTTTTCCGCTCTTATCTAAAAATAGGTTATATATCTCAAAACTGTGTGCATATGACCGATTCGCCTTTTTATAAAGACCATATGAAAAATTCCGAAACGCATAAGCAGCCCTATGGGGCCTGTCCCGGCCATTTTTATCCGGCCACGCGCATTCTTCCGTATTTTATGATAAACGAGAACGGAACTCTTATGGATAATGGCGTTATACCATCATTTTTCGATGAAACCTGGAACGGGTTGAGCACGGTTGACGACACATTCGGCCAGAGCGCTCAAAAGCGCTATCATGACCCGGATTTTGCTCTTATCAAATACGACATCAACGATATATTCACCTGTAAAGACGCTTCGGGCCAGCCTGATTCTATATCGCTGAAAACATATAAGATATTTATGACGCGCGTAGTCACCGAGCCTTATAATAAAAGCTGGGACTGGATCACGGCGAATTCGAAGCCGTCAGGCGGCGTTATCGAGCCCGGGCCGCGCTATAAACTGAAGCAAAAAGAAGTTAAAATATTAACTTCTTATCCTGACGCTGAAAACGACGATCAATTCTTTTACACGCGCGACGGAAAGTATGGCGGCTGTCTGAGGGGTGCAGGTTTGAAGATTTCGCAATATCGTCAGACGGATGGCGGCGAAATTGAAGAATGCGCTGATATTTTTAATGACGGCGTTTATAAAGGCAGTCTTGCGGCGCTCGAACTGACCGATCCGTCATATATTAATCCGCTTAAAAATAAAAACGCTCCGCCGCCCGACGGCTATGATATCAGAATGAAGGCCGGAACGATATTTAATACGCTTAAAGAGTTTGCAGACCAGGCTATGGCTTTTGATACGCCCTCTAAAGGCGTTATAAGGTATGGCGGAATATATTATATAGATTCGGATTCACCCTGCGATCTGGGATTTATAGACGGTAAAAAACTTAACAGTATTATTTTTTCACAAAACGCGATGCTTATTTTCAAAAACGGCGTAAGAGTGCCGGCTATATATAAATCTGAACTTGCCCGCAGCGCCGGAGCGACGCTTACCATAATTTCGCTCGAAGGCGATATCACTATAACTGGACCGCATATTGAGGCTTCTTTGAACGCCCTTAAAGGCGGCATTAAAAAATCGGGCGTCGATTATTTTCAGCTATTCGGCAATTTGACTATGAGCGAGCTTGATTTCAACCTTAACTCTAAAGACTGCCTTTTTAAAGTTTCAAGCGCTCCGTCCGGCCTCGAAGAGATACTCGGCTCTCCGGCTGGCGGAAGTTCTTATTTAAGAATGTCGGTGCTTTACGATCCCGCGCTCGATATATGCGATGCCGATAATTACAGGAGTCACTATGGTTATACCATGTCTAAATCTTTGACTTACTGGAGCGTTAAAAATGAATGACCGCAGTTTTATTAAACTTTGCTGCAGGGGGTTTTCATATGTAGAAGTTATGATCGCTTTAGCAGTGCTTACGCTGGGGATTATTCCAGTACTGTCTATTTTTACAAGTACTTCGAAGGGAACGGCGGCCACCATAGAGGAATTGACGGCCACTAATTACGCTAACGAGATTATCGATAATCTGTCGGTCTATAAATATGACGAACTTCCAGAAGTTTTAGTCAAAACTGATTTCGACTCACTTAAAAGCGATCCATTTTTTTCCCGGATGCGCGTTAGTCATATAAAGGCCGGTTATAAAAGATTCGTTAAGATTTATCAAAAGACGGCGCATTTTAAAACGCCTCCCGGCGCGGATGCCGAAATGATAAAACAGATAGAAAAGATATGTTCGTTCAAGGTCATAGAAGTTTTGGTTGAATATCAGGAGAGCGCCGGCGGCGGCAAAAAAAACAAAGAATTTAAAATGACGGCTTTGACAGGAGGAGATGATATTGAAAACTTTGAATAACAGAAGGTTCGGCTTTACTTTAGTTGAAATAATAATAAGCGCCTCCATAGCGCTTTCTCTATTTGGAACCGCATACGGATTGTTGACGCGCGGTTTTTTTACCGGCGAAAAGAATTTAAAAAATCTTTCGGCGATTCAGGAAATGTCGCTTATAATATATAGCATGCGCCTCGATCTGAAGGCGTTTCACGAAAAAGAGGGCGATGAATCAACTTATCTTAATTTCAATGCCGCTAAAAAAAAAATATCTTTTAGCGTAGTCAAAAATATAAAGCCTGACGGTACGAAAGAATATTGCAGGATCTCTTACAGCCTTTCCGGCGACGGTTCTTTTACTAAAAACGCCGAATGGACGGAAGAAGGCGCCGCACAAAAAAGCGTTATGCAGCTCGCCGGAAACGGCGGCATTAAAGAATTTTCGGTTAAACTTTTTGACGAATCGGGAGCTGAAATAATAAACAGGAAAGGTCTTTATAAAAAGCCTGCCTTTATGGAGCTTAAAATCGGACATCGCGCATCTGAAAAACTCGAGGCCGGCGTAGTTCTTCGTTCTCTTTATCCTGACGATTCGTCCGTTATGGCCGGCCGGTTCTGGATGACGGGCTTTAAAACCGATTCTTCCGCCGCGAAGGTGCCGAAGATGGCCGGGATTATCGGCGGCGGCTCCGTTTCTCAACCATCGGTTCAAAAGCCCTTGGAAATAAGCGAATCGTCTCCGGACGGCGCGGGAAAGGGCGATATTACTACGGTCGTTAATTTGATGGGACTGTCTAATGAGATAAATTCTTCGCCATTACGGGCGGCCGCCGATGAAAATGCCGGGAAAAATGCTCAGGGTGTAAGAGTTATAGACGTAAACACTCCGGAGTACCGCGCTAATTATACTTATGTAAAAAATTTATATAAAACTATACTTGAAAGAGATCTCGATCAGAATGATAACGATTTTTATATTTCGGGCGTTCCTTATTGGGTTGCCAGGCTCTACGAAGGCCGTTCTAAAGAAAATGTTAAAAACTGCATCCTGGATTCAGAGGAGCGTTTCGTTCTTACATGCTTCAAAAAATATTGCAAAAGGGCCCCTACCAACATTGAAAGCGAAATATTTATCAGCAGGTTGCGAAGCAATAGCGTTGATGGCAAAGGAGGAGGAGGAGGCTCGGAAACAAATGGTACTCCTGCGGGCGGCGGTTTGCAATTAGCCGGCAGTAAAGATTATGCTGAAAGAATGGATCAACTTCTGAAAGCCGCAGACGGTGTCAAGTATATGGGCTCAGATATAAATGTTTTGCCGGGCGGCAGTGATAATAAACCGGATGTAAATGTTCTGCCTGACGGCAGCGGCGGCGAAAGCAGGGCCGAGATAGAAAAAGAAATCGCCAGAATGGCGGCGAAAAATTTATAAAATATAAGATACAAAACATAAGTATGAAGTATAAGAGTATAGAATATAAGGTTAAGATAAAGATAAATCTAAAGTATAAGATTATAAAAATGTAATGTAATAATATAATATGAATTTTCAAGGAGGCTTTATGTCAGTGAGTATTTCTTTTAAATCAACGCAGTTATATTTTTTTAAACCGGGTTTTTCTTCAAAACGCTTTTTTACCTCATTATCGATGATCGCGGTTATCTTATGCGCCTCGTTTTTAGTTTTTCCGGCCACGGCAGAGGCTAATGCAAATGCCGAACCAGTAGCCGCGGTCGGTTCAATGAGCGGCGATTTCGAACACAGGACGGCCGGAACCGATAAATATAACATAGTAAAACAAAGAGATGCGGCCTCGATGAAATTGTATGAGCGTGACGCACTTAAGACGCCTGAAAGCGTGGCAGGAATTATCGAAACCGGCTATGGCGCGACGATTGAACTGAAAGAAAAAACCGAGATCGAATTTGGAATTTTGAGCGTCAGGATAAAAAGAGGCGATATGTGGATTAATTATAAACGCCGCGGCGACGGAGAAGCGGGAGATAATTTTAAAGTGCTTACGCCGGCCGGTACTATAGGCATTAAGGGCACCGCTTTCAGGACGGTAGTTTCAGAAGAAAGCGGCGAGGTTAAGATATTTGTAACGGAAGGCGCGGTAACTTTTACCAATGAATCCGGCGGGGTAAAAATCGTAGAATCCGGATTCAACCTTACTATCGACGCTGCCGGAAATTCTTCTGCGCCCTTAAAAAACGAAGAGCTTGAAAAGAAAAATGGCGCGGCGCCAGATGGCGAATCAGGCAGAGGCAATGCCGGCAAAAATGTTGACGAAAAAGAAAAAAATATAAACGGCGATAAAGGAAAAACCGGCGATAAATCGAGCGGCAAAACTGAGGATGGCGGAAATTCCGAAACTAAAAAGCCGCTGCAGATAGAAGACGCCGGCAGCGTGAATACCGAGGTAAATCCTTTCGAATAAGTTTTTTTAAAAATACCGCCGTGGTGAATAGTTTTAGAATCTTTTCACCGCGGCGCTTTAAAACTTTTATGGAAACCAATTTTGGCCTATTGATTATTTACGGCAATAATGAGGCATTTGAAACGGTATTTCCATTGAAATTTCTACCAGCCCGGCGTATTCGCCGTTATCATACCATGGCGCCTGATAAATCATTTTTTTGATTCCGTTTTTTTCTATCGTATAGCTGTTAATGACCGGATTAATTAGCATTTCTTTTAATTTAGTCTTCGCGGGTTCGGGATGGCAGTCAATAAGGCTTTTGCCGATAAGATCTTTGCCGTATTTTTCAAAAGTTTTCATGGCTTTGTTATTCATTTCTAAAATTATTCCGTTTTTATCGCACACCGTTATTGCGGATCCAAATTCTTCGGGCCAGCAGGTTTTATTCATCTTACACCTCTTAAACTATAGTATCGTTAAGATATCTAATACTTTAATATTTGTCGTTGACTTTTATTTATAATTATTTAACTACCCGGTTATTTAAATTACTTAATTGCTTTATATTTTAATTTGTACGGTTTTATCAAATGGATAAAGACCCCCGTTTTTTACATCGGCGGCGTCAGCAGAATATACATCATAAGGCAAAATGACGTTATGATAATCGTCACGATGATAAAGAAGGTAAATGATAACTTTATATTTTTAAGCTCTTTCATCGAGTCTATGAAAGACACCGGGCTTTCGGCCTGAAAAGATATCACACGCAGTTTTGAATTGCCGCCTTCAAATGATAGTTTCGACCATTCGCCGCCTTCGGCGAACAGGCAGCCGGTGATTGCCGCCATTCCTTTTGCCCTGCCGTTAAGTTCGTCGAGTTTTTCAGGGCCTGCTTCGTCGCTTAAATCGATGAACTCGCCGTTATTTTTAATAGCGCATATTTTATATTTCCACCAGACATTGCCCTTGTGGGTATGCCTGACCCCGGTTACGCCCACGGCGTGTATTTCCTCGAAATCGGCTACGGCAGTGATCTTGACGACGAAAAATATCTTGAAATGATATAATAACTTTCGCTTCGGTACGCTTATGATATAGTAATTATCGGTGCCGAACCAGCAGGCTATCGAGACTGCCATCAGCCCGAGCGCTATCGGAACCAATTTTAAAAGTTCCGGATTCGCGGGTGTTTTCTTTCCGTCGAAAGTTCCGTTGATATAGAGGAAAAAGGCTATGAATGCCGTTATTCCTGCAGCCGCCAGTAAAAAGCTTTCGAGCGCCGTGCTTAGATCGATCTTTATTTTGCCGGGTATAATAGAAGTGTCGGCCGCCCCCGGTTTATATATTCTTCCGGCCGGAGCGGAGGAAGCGAGCATCGCCTCGTCGGGATCTTTTGGAGACGGCCTCGAAAAAGCCGGGCGTTTATCTACGGTCATTTTAATCCTTTTATCAATTAATACTTTACATAGTCCCGCCGCCCGGAAAAAGCCTTTGAAGCGTCGCTCTGCATTGCTTCAAAACTTCGCCGCCGGCCATTCCCCGGCACCGCTCGATAACGACGGCGTCGTCGGTCACGCGCCCGCGCGAGTCTATTATCCTGAAAAACATCCGGGTTACTCTGGATTTTGCTTCATATCCGTCCCATCTGACATATTTAGCGTAACCAAGCCTCTGCAGCTCGCCTTTTAACGATTCGAGCGCGGCAGATTTCGTAGTGCAGTGTTTCCAGCTTAGAACGAAATTTCTTTCCCGCGCAGGCTCTTCGACGGATTCCGGAGCGCGCGCAACGCCCCCGCCGGCAGCCGCCGGCCCGCAATAAAACGCCGCAACCGCCACAAGCGCCGCCGCCGTCAAAATTTTAATATAAGCGATGAAGTTTACCGGCCGTTTTTTAATTTTTCTATCCATTCGACTACTGAAAAACCGTTCCCGTCATATTTTAATAGCGCCTTTCCGCTCACACCGCCTTCTTTTTTAACCGCGTCAAAATCGATATCGCCGCCGGCTTGGGCATGTCCGGCAGACGCAATGGCGAGCGCGGCAGCCGCAATAAAAGCAAGAACAATTTTTTTCACTGATTCACCGCCGTAATATTTAAAATTTATAATTTTATCATTTCCGCATTTATACGGATAACATTATAATACATTCGTTTAAAAATAGCAATATTATCACTCATAATTATCACTCATAACCAGAACAATAAAATGAATCGATAAATCAAATATTCAAAGAACTATGATGTTACGCTGAAAAGTTTTGGATTATATTGAAAGTGTATTGAAAAGTGTTGAAAATTTATAATTTTTATGTTACGATAAAAAATGGCGTTTGTTCTTTATATTAAACGCTATGCCGTTGATTGGCCGCAATCATTTAAACGGCGGCAACGCATAAATATATGATATGGTAAACGGGAGGGCGGGTATGAAAGATAATAGCGGCGCGCCGGTTGCCGGCGGCTTAAAAATGATACCGTTAAACACCTGGGACGCGATTATTAAAAGAATGTCGGATTCGAGGTTTGAAACCGATATCGAAAAAAAAATCGATATCATTATCGAATTGTTCGTTAATATAAGACTGCTCGATAGAGAAGAAAATATCGACGACGCGCGAGGGCATAAAGGCAATATAGAAGACATATACAAGCGTATCATGGACGAGGCCGCGCTTACCTTTAACTCTATGGAATCGCCTAATAGCGAATACATATATTATGCTCGCGAGCTGCTTAAAAAACTTCCTATAAGAGGCGACGGCGATATTATCGGCGAAATAAGAATAGCCGCCGAATATTTTGAAGAAAACCGCGACGGTGACGACCCGCTTCGTTCTTTCGCCGGCGATATGCGTAAAGAAGTCCATAGAAAACTGTCGCCCGGAATACTCAATAAGTACGTAAAACCTTATCTCGAACTGGTTAAAAATAAAAATTCCGGGCCGGTTTCAAAAGCAGGTTATATAGCCCTGGCGGCGTTATTCGATCCGGATTCAGAGCCCCTCGAATTTATCGAATTAGCCGAAGATCTCGAAAAAAAACTTACTTATCTCTGGGATTACGAAAAAGGTGATATAACCGTAGTTAAAACTAACCTTGAATCCCGCCTCGACCTTTTTGAAAAATGTTTTTTACGAAAGGAAATGGAAACCTTCCTCTCCATTTGCTCGGCGCCCCATATTTCAAATGCCGATAATCTCGTTGACTGTCTTAAAAGGCTTACCAGTTTTAAAATGCTTCTTAAAAAGTCTTATTTCGAAAGGCGCATAGGCTTTTTCGACTACCTGAACATAGATTTATACATAGGCCGGCTTATTTTTATATTCACTAACGACCTCACCAATAACCACTATGAAACCGTCGCTTACTCCAATATCAAAGAGTGCGTTAATTTGGTGAAGGAATTTATCGGCGTTTTAACTATGAAAGGCATCATGCCGGAAAACAACGATATAATAATACGCGATCTTAACGAAATAGTCGAAATGGAAACGGTGGATATATTAAAAACGAAAAGATGCGTCGAAAGCGTTTCTATCGCGCTGCAAAAATTTATGCGCGAAAAAATATTCTCGCGGGTCAGCCAGATGCTAAATAACGTTCTTGAAACTTATAAACTTCCCACATCGAGTTTATCCCCCATCAAAGACAGATTTTTTAATAACTTTATCAGAACCACCGAGTTTCATGCCATAAGCGAATTTATCGAAAAGATAGTCATATTTTTAAACCGTGAAATGGCCGTTAAAAGCGTTGAAAACAGCCTTTACGGCAGGTACAGGATGACCGAAATCCCTTCCGTGGCCGGTAATTTTGATAAATTTACGGCTTCGACCTGGACGAAAACGCCGGACTCGATAAGGCCGTTTCTCGGCGGTAAGGGCAACGGAATTATCGATATGAGCAATATGGGTGTGATTGTTCCGCCGGCTTTTATACTCGGCCTGCCTATATGCCGTGAAATGTTCGGTAAAAATCCGGACGTACAGGGGTTTCGGGCCGTAGTTAAAAAACTGCTCGGCGAACTCGAAGAAAAGAGCGGAAAAAAACTCGGCGACGCCCGTAATCCGCTTTTAGTTTCGGTAAGATCCGGAACAACCATATCGCTTCCCGGCTCTATGTGCACGATACTGAATACGGGAATAACGCCGGAAATATTGAAAGAACTTTCTCTGTCTTACGGCGAAGAATTCGCTTCTAATATATATAGCCGTTTTATTAAAAATACAATAATAGCTTTAGAAGCTTCCGGCCCGGCGCCCGATGTTTTGCCGGCTAAAAACGACGGCACGCTCGCCTGCGAAGAGCGGATAGTGCGCGAGCGGCTCGGCGATATATTTTTAAACGATCCTTTTGAACAGTTGATCAAGTGCATAGAGCTTGTTTTTGCTTCGAGCAAATCAGAAAGCGTCCGCGAATATCTCAGGGAATTAGCCATAGAAGTGATTTATGGCACGGCCGTAACCGTACAGCAGATGGTTTTCGGTAACAAAAACCATCAAAGCTCGAGCGGCGTTCTTTTTACCAGAAACCCGATAAACGGAAAAAACGAACTTTTCGGCGAATATAAAGAAATGTCGCAGGGCGAAGACGTGGTTATGGGTAATATAATCACCCACCACATCAACGAAATACCGCCGGCCGTCAAAGTCGAACTGGAAAGCTATAAATTAATACTTGAAAAAGAACTTAAGCACGAGCTCGACATCGAATTCACCGTCGAAGACGGCAGACTTTATCTGCTTCAAACAAGAAGAGCCACTATAAGTCCTTACGCTAAAGTGGTCGTCGATACCGATCTATTGAAAAAGGGGATTATCACGCTCGCTGAATATAAGCAAAGGATAGAGAGGTTGTGCGTCGCTAACGCCTTTATTTCGGTGCCTCTCGCCGACACCGGGCTCCATGAATGGAAACCGCCCGTAGGCACGGGCGTCCCTATTAATCACGGAACGGCCTCGGGCGCCCTTGTGCTCACGCGCGAAAAACTCGAAGAGCATAAGGCGAGGCATGAAAATATAATATACTTCGCTCAGAACACCAATCCATCGGATTTTTATATTATAAATAACTCGCATGGAATCGTAACCGTATTTCCCGGAAGGACCTCCCACGCCGCCATAACTTCGATTACTCTCAATAAACCCTGCGTGGTAGGCTGCGCTAACGCGGTTATCGATATAGCTCGCGGCTGCGTCGTATTCAAGGGCGAAACGGAGCAGGTGCTTAAAGAAGGCGAAATAATAACCCTCGATGCCAACGCCGGCTGCATATTCCGCGGTTCGGTCCCTCTGACTAACGGCTTTATAAAAACCCGCGGCATATTCGATTTAATAGAAGACAATATGAGCCCGTTAGAAACCGTCGAAAAGGTGGAGCGACTTTTAAAAGATAAAATGACGGTGATAGAAAAAGAAATGGGCGCGCGTAAAAAAAGCGTGTCGAGCGTGGATCGCGGCATATTTGCCGGAAAAAAAGTTCTGGTGCGGCTCGATTTAAACGTCCCGTTTTCTAAAGGCGTAATAACTAACGCGGCGCGCATCGAAGCCGCGCTTCCTACCGTGGAATATCTTCTTGAAGCGGGCGCCACTCCGATACTATGTTCGCAATTCGGCGAACCCGATAAACAGGAAAAGAAAGGCAAATCGCGGGAGGAAATTTACCGTGAATACAGCCTGAAGCCGGTCGCCGATTATATTCATAAAAAGCTCGGCTGTGTGGTATTTCATGAGGCGAGCATAGCCTCGTCCGGCCTGCTTATTAAAAAAGAAGATATAGCTCGAGGCAGGGTCAATATAATCGAAAACCTGCGCTTCGCTATCGGTGAAAAAGAAAACGACGCGGTGTTCGCCCGCGGCCTCGCCGGGCTGTCCGATTCGATATTCGTCAACGACGCCTTCGGGACCTGTCACAGAAACCACGCTTCGATCACCGGCGTTACGAAGTTCGTCGATATGAAATTGGCCGGATTTTTAATAGAAAAAGAGTTGAAATATCTCGGAAGCGCCGTTACCGAAGCTGAACGGCCGTTCGTCGGAATAACGGGCGGATCGAAAATATCGAGCAAGCTCGGCGTTATCGAATCGCTATTAAAGAAGATCGATATATTGATCGTAGGCGGCGGCATAGGCTATACTCTTTTGAAAGCGGGCGGTTTTAACGTGCAAAAATCGCTCGTAGAAGAGTCTATGCTCGAAACGGCTAAAAAATTGATGGACAGGTATAAAGATAAAATAGTTCTGCCTGAAGATTTCGTGACCACCGATAATTTCGATTTCGCCGCGCAGAAAGTCGGCGCGGTCGAAAGAGACGTCAGAACCATTAAAGAAGGCTGGGAGTCGTTCGATCTCGGCTCGGCCTCGATCGACAGGGCTGTTAAAATTTTAGAGGGCGCCCGCACTATTTTATGGAACGGCCCGATCGGCGCGTTCGAGCTCGAAGAAGGCTCTAAGGGCACGATGCGGCTTTCACACGAATTAGCGCGGCTGGCGGAAAATGGTAAGATAGTGATTATAGGCGGCGGCGATTCGGCGGCGGCCGTAGCTCTTGCGGGCGTGGAAGATAAAATGACGCACGTATCTACGGGTGGCGGGGCGAGTCTTGAATTTCTCGAAAGATTGACGCTGCCCGGAATTTCGGTTCTCGACGCCGAATAGCGTATATGAAATAAACCAATAATAGACGCGTATGGGCGATAATTTCAGCGCCGTGAAGGTCTTTTTTATCGAGAGCTTCACGAATGCGTGCTTCCGCGGCTATAAACTCTTTCGCCGCTCGCGCGTTGGGGCGTCGCTGGCATAATAATAAAAAGCTATTTTATTTGCGGCAATAATGCGGCATTTGAAACGGTATTTCCATCGAGATTTCCACCAGCCCGGCATATTCGCCGTCATCATACCACGGCGCCTGATAAATTAATTTTTTAATGCCGTT
>CAYTCW010000025.1:17176-40354 GCA_964436235.1 uncultured bacterium | reverse complement strand
GGCGTTTTATATATAGCAGACGGCCATCACCGCAGCGCTTCAGGCGCGCGCATAGCCCAGATACGAAAAGAAAAAAATCCGTCGCACACCGGAAACGAAGAGTATAATTTCTTCATGGCGGCGGCTTTCCCTCATAATCAGCTATATATAATGGATTACAACCGTTTAGTAAAAGATTTGAACGGCCATAGCCAGCAGGATTTTTTAAAGGCGGTAAAGGAAAAATTTGAAGTTAGCGAACGCGGCGCGAATGAGTGCAAGCCTTCTAAGATGCATTCATTTGGAATGTATCTCGGCGGATGCTGGTATGAACTAACCGCTAAAAGCCATATATTCGACGCAAACGACGTAATCGACTGTCTCGACGTGACTATATTACAAAAAAATGTTTTAGACCCGCTTCTTGCGATAAAAGACCCGCGCACCGATAAGCGCGTAGATTTCGTAGGCGGCATAAGGGGCATGGGCGAGCTAAAAAAAGCCGTCGATTCGGGCAAATTCGCCGTCGCTTTCGCCATGTATCCAACGACGATCGAGCAGTTAATGGATATAGCCGACGCCGGGCGCATAATGCCTCCAAAATCTACCTGGTTCGAGCCAAAGCTGCGTTCCGGGGTTCTGGTGCATAAATTAGATTAATTTAAGTCAAATTAAATTCATTCGATCTGGTTAAATTAAGATAACTTAACTTAGTTAATTACATTAATCGATACGAAAACAAAAAACTAAAAAGCCGTCCATGTTTACTTTTGGACGGCTTTTTAAATATTTTTTCATTAAAGACTAAATAAAAGTTTAATAAATAATTAATTGAAACGCCGCTTATTTATCTTCTTCAATTACCTTCGTTATCGGCGGCATCAAGCTGGGCCATTCTGCAAAGAACCGAATCTATCGTTTCACGGAGCTCTTCAGCCTGTCTGCGCTGAAGCTGGCTTAATTTATCGAGTTTGCGAAGTTTTTTTAGAAATTTGAGCGAAGCGGATATATAATTCTGGAATGAAAACTCGTTAACGGTTACTTTATTGGTATCGATCTCGCTCTCATCGATGAAAGGAAGATATAGGGTATTATCGATGGACATTATTTATACGCACCGCATTTCGTTATTATTTTAAAATAAGTTCGCAACCGGTGTAAAACTCGTGCATTTCATAAGTTTTACCGCAAACTTCCCATTTAGACGGCATCAATATCGAGTATTTATTGCGTAAAAGCTCGAACCAGACGCGGGTAAGATCGTATTTTTTCTTCGACACGGTAGTTACGGTGGCAAGCGTCATAAATTTAACTTTATAGCACATAACTGGAACGCCGTCGATAATTTTTTCGAAAGGCCCCTGCTGTTCGATTATGTCGATATCAATGTCGTCGTACATATCAAAGAGGCAATCGCGTGTCACTTCGCTTTGAATGGTTTCGTTTTTTGTGTATGTAGAGGTTTCTTCTTTCCAGTAGGTATCAACCACTTCGGTTTCGATTTCGCGTCCGAGCCGGTAGTAATAAACCGGATCAGCCTCTCCGTAGCCTGGAAAGTATTGCTTTTCGAATTCATCGGCGCTTGAAATTTCGAGGCCGGATATTTTAAGTTTATCGGGCGAGTTTAATAAAAGGTAATGAATTTTTTTTATTACCGGCGTACAGACTAAATAAAGCGGCTGGCGTTCGCATAGGGCTTTTGATTTGTAAAGCGCGGAAAACATTTTAAGCGCCCGCAGGTCTTTATTATCGGAAACATCGCCGAGTATGTACCCGGCTATTTCAACAGCCAGGGCGTTCATGGCATAGCAAAGTTTATCGTATTTTTCTTTAAGGCCATCGCATTCTTGAAAAGCCGGATCTTTGATTTGATTGAGCACTTCGAGGCTCTGCCAGTAGATTGAAATTAAGCGGTAGGATTTTTGAACGACGACGCAGTTTTTGTAATTTAAGTCAAGGGCCGCGTCTATCGACGGTATTGCGGCCGCCGCGGTAATGGCTGAATTTTGGACGGCCGCGGGCGGCACGGCTAAAACGGGCGCAACCGCAGATAAAATTAAAACGGCGCAGCCGATTAAAACTATACTTAACTTTATATTAAATTGCAAATTTATGAACCGGTTGATTATTTTCATTATTTTAATAATGCGGGCCATTAAAATTTAACTTCGGATATAACTTCTTCGTTGGTATAAAAATCGTGCATCTGATAAGTTTTGCCGCATACTTCCCAGGGAGTCGTTGATATGATGGATTTTTTGCGTTTAAGAAGTTCGAACCATACTTTAGTGGCGGCGTATTTTTTCTTGCTTTTAGTAATTAATTTAGTCGATGAGCTGAAACTTACCTTGATAACCACGACGATATGGCCGCCTATATCTATTCTGAAGGGCTCGCCGATTTCTTTATAGCCGCTGATTTTAGGATTGACTCTCAATTCTGCGGCTAATTTTAAATCGATAGTGCCTTCGAATTTCTGAGCCGTTTCGATTATTTTTTCTTCTTCCTGCCAATATGCGTGGAGAAACTGCGCTTCAATTTCTTTACCGCGGCGGTATTCGAAACCGGGTTCAGCATAGCCGTATCCGGGAAAATATTCGGCGGCGAATTCTTCGGCTGAAGAATACAAAACGAGCTTATTGCCGGCTAATATATCTTCTTTGACTTTTTTGATAACCGGATCGCAAACGCTGTACAGCGGCTGGCGTTCATAACTCTGTTTGCATTTATAAAAATTGCTGAAATTTTTAAGCGGTCCCATATTTTTTTTATTCATTTTAGAAACTATATGAGACGACAATTCGTCTGAAAGAGAATCTATCTGACCAACGAGCTTTTTATATTCACACACCAGATCGTCGCAGGGTTTAGCTTTACCTTCGATGATATACAGAATATCGAGCGCCTGCCAATATTTAATAATCATTTCATTGGCTATGCGCGTTTCGTAAATTCTAAGATCTTCATCGTGGTTAATGGCGAACGCCGTCGAAAAGAGGGAAAAAACAAGACAAATGGCCGCAGCCGCGATTAAATAACGTTTCATTATACTGCCTACCTCCAAAAAAATTAAAGACCCCTGTTATACTTATTTTTATAATATACTTAACCTAACGAAATTTATGATTTTACATTACAATTATACTATAAATTCTAATAAAGTCAATACTATTTAGTAAAAATTTAGTAAAAACTTATAAGATTCATAAATATTTGTATTTATTGTCTTTTTTTAATAAGCCTGATAGGATTTCGTCTATTTATTGACGGAGGGGCACTTTTTATAGATAAGATATTCATCGCAGGTTTCGCAAAGCAGATCGTCTTTATCGTAGTTAAGCCGCTCGATTTTTTTACGGGCGATTTCTAACCGTTCTTTATGGACGGCGGCGCTTGTTCTTACTTTCTGCAATTCAAAATTAAAGAGCCAGAATTGCTTAATGATAATAAGCTCGATTAAAATAAGGGTTAATAATATAAGAATATTAAATGCTATTACCATAATCGCTCACCTCTTCAATTAATTATTGCGCATTTTACTTCATTACGCCGTTCTACTTTACTGCAGATAAAATTAGCATAATTCGTGCCGAAAATTAAAAGCGTTTATATAATAATTATTTTACTTGAATTTATGCCAAAAATATAGTAAAATCATAACGATTCAAAGCGTTATTTAAATTAAGCATAAAAATCGGCATACGCCGGCATTGTTTTATTGTTTAAAATTATACAAAAGTAAGCTGTTGGATGTAATTTACAGTAAAAAATAATACATGGGGTTAATAATGAAAAAAACAGTTAAAATTGAAAAACTTGGCGGCGAAGGTGTAGGCATCGCTCATATCGACGGAAAAGCGACTTTCGTTCCTTACTCCGTGCCGGGCGATGAATTATTGGTTCAGATAGTACACGAAACCAACAGCTATATCAAAGCTGAGATCGCCGAGATCATAAAACCGTCGCGCATCCGCATAGAGCCGGCATGTGAATATTTCGGCAATTGCGGCGGCTGTTCTCATCAAAATATAAAATACGAAACTCAGCTACAATTCAAGCAGGAGCTTTTAAGTGAAATTTTTCGTGATTTCGTTAAAGACGGCGTTAAGATCGAAGATATCACACCGTCGCCCGAGCAGTTCGGCTACCGCAATAAAATGCAGATGCAATGCACCGCTTCACGCGGCGGCAAGATCGGCGCGGGATTTTATAAAGTAAAATCGCACGAGGTCGTCGAAATAAATAACTGTCCGCTTCATTCCGATCCGATCAATAAACTCGTTAAATCGACGGTTTCAACGCTCAATCAATTTAAAATACTTCCCTACAGCGAAAAACTGAAAAAGGGGACATTGCGCCACATAGTGATTCGCGAAAGCAAGCGCTACGGCGAAATGATGATGACATTCGTTTCGAATCACGCGACGCTGTTGAACCAGAATAAAATATCGAAGGCGTTGTTTTCGAAAAATAAAAACCTGAAAGGCCTTTTTTTATTTCATAACCCGCATGACACTAACGTTATCTTCGAAGACAGCGAGGGCATAAAATTAAACGACAACCGCTCGCCTCTAAAGAAAATTTTCGGCTCCGATTATATAACAGATTCGATCAACGGAGTTAATTTCAGCATATCGCCGCTTTCTTTCTTTCAGATCAACACTTTACAGGCGATGAATATGGCTGAATTCATAGAAAAAAATATCGGTTTTGAAAACAAGAAAACCTCTCTCATCGACGTTTATTCGGGTATCGGAACCCTGTCGCTCGGCCTGTGCCATAAATTCGAAAATATTCTGGCGATCGAATTAGTTTCTCAGGCGTGCGCTCTAGCCCGTCATAACGCTAAAATGGCAAAGGTGAAAAATTACGGCATACGCCGCGGCGACGCCGCCGAATTGATCACAAGCTCTCTCAACGGCTATAAAGGCGGCGGCAGCTTTACCGACAAGTACCGCAGCGTGATTCTCGATCCGCCGCGCGCGGGAATCGACGATGATATGAAAGATTTTTTATGCGAAGTTAAAATACCGGAAATCATTTACGTATCGTGCAATCCTCACACACAGCAGCGCGACGTGAGCCGGCTTTGCTCGAAGGGCGGCTATAAAGTAGTTAAGATAGCTCCTTTCGATATGTTCCCGCAGACTTTTCATATCGAAAATATAATTAAATTAGTTCAAAGATAAGGCGGATCTTTTTATGAATTTAAAATATCACTCGACCGTTTTCATAGACATAGACGGAACTCTTGTAAACCGCGCGGCGCAAATTCCAAAATCGGCTATAGAAGCCATTAAGACCGCGCAAAGCGAAGGTTTTATGATAGTGCTTACCACCGGCCGCATGTACCGCTCGGCGGCAAAAGAAGCCTCGCGCATCGGAATAGATTCCGAAGTTCCGGTTATAGCATTCAACGGCGCGTTTTGCGCCCCGCTCAACGACGCAGCCGCCGTAATTCATTACGAACCGGTCGCTGGCAGCTTGTTTAAAGAATTAATTAAAACTCTCGACGAATTCGGCCGTAAAGACATAACTATCTTCTGCTATACGCCATTCGAGCTCTTCGTTGACTGCGACAATAATTTATTAAAAGAATACGCTAAACGCACCGGGTCTGATTATAAAATATTAGACTCTTTCGCCTCATTGAACGAATCGCCGAAAATTCTCGCCCTGAGCGATTTCGACGCGCCCGAACTGCTCGCGCCGCTTCGCGCGGCCGTAACCGAAAAGTTCCCCGGCCGTCTCGAATGCGTCAATTCATTTCCGAACTATCTTGAAATAACCGCGGCGGGCGTAAGCAAAGGCCTTGCCATAAAAAAGCTCATAAATCGATACGGCATCGACCTTTCTAAAACTTATGCCATAGGCGATAGTTATAACGATATACCCATGTTTCACGCCGTCAATAAATCGATCGCCATGGGCGCAAGCGACGAGGCCGTAAAAAAAGAGGCCGCCTGCGTAACGCGGCGGCTCGAAGAAGGCGGAATCGAATACGCCTTCAACAATTTTATTTTGAACAATAACTAATTTCCTGATACTATCTCTGGCTGCTATTCTCCGGTTATATCCTCTGTTATCTGTTCACTTTTCTCTATTCTCTGTTCTCTATTCTCTGTTCTCTATTCTCTGTTCTCTATTAAAATACCGGTATCGGCAGATTGGTTTCAATTGCGCCCTGAGGCTTTTCAAATAATTTAGCGGAAGCCGGCTCGAATTTGAAATTATTAAGTTCGATAAGCAGCTCCTGAACGCCTTTTTTATTAAAAGTAGCCACCGATCGGATTTCATAACTCGCTTTATCTATTACGGCTTTAAAGGAACCGCGGCCGTTTTTCGAGATCCCGCCGAGCGTTATCTGCGAGCCGTTTTCCGAAACTTCGAGTTCGAACTCGTCTTTTAACTTATTCAATCTGTCGTTAAGCTGCTCTACGGTCGCGGGTATGTGGATTCCTTTGGTTTTAGCACGTGTGACGGCGTCTAAATTAGTTATGATATTAGCCGTCGGAAGATATATAAACCCGTCGCCGTTTTTAAAGGCCACCCGGACTTCTAAAGCCGTGCTTTTAGCTTCTATGACGAAGTTAAAAGGAGCGTTCAGGCGGAACTTGCCCGCAAAAGCTATATCTTTTATTTTTGAATCGACTTTAAAGTCGATAACGAAATCTTTAGCCTGTTTAAAGTAAAAATCGCTCGACGCCCGAATGAGCTCTAACGGCGAAATCGCGCCTGCAGATGCTATTGATATAAAATCGCGGCCCGAAAATAAAATGAGTGTTAATAACAAGACGGACGACAATAAAAAACGTACACATTTAACTTTTGACATTACTTCGAATCTCCTTTATTACT
The DNA here is from genome assembly GCA_964436235.1 of uncultured bacterium. Lineage (GTDB taxonomy): Bacteria > Muiribacteriota > UBA9980 > UBA9980 > UBA9980 > UBA9980. Next base: position 33,517 of record CAYTCW010000025.1, on the reverse strand, counting down.
CTATGATACTCAGCTTCAAGCATTTCCGGCCTACCGCCGTTATCTATTATAAAATCCGCCATGGCAGGGTATTGTTTATAAGCCTCTAACTGGGTTTTAACTATTTTTTCGGCGTAATCAGCCCCTATGCCGCGCCCGGCCGTCAATCTTTGAATTAAAACGCCCTCGGCCGCGCTCACCCATATATTGTAATCCATAAGGACACTAAGGCCGCTATCGAATAACACCGCGGCGTCGAGAACAAAAAAATCGTAACGGCCTTTTGCGGCTTCTTTAACAAGGGTTTTCACATAAAGGTTAAATTCGTCGTAAAATATCGAATTCAACCTATCCAGCGCGGTCCGGTCGGAAAACACTAAGCCGCCGAGCTTTTTACGGTCGATCGCGCCGTCGGCGGTTAAAAGCCCGGGAACCCTGCCCGCAAATTCGGCAACGACAAGTTTATATACCGCGCTATCCGCATCCGAATAAAAGCCGTGACCGGCCTCGTCTAAATTAACCGCGAATGCGCCGCCGCTTTTAAACATATCGCGCAGGGTTGACTTTCCGGCCCCCGCCATTCCGCCTATTCCAATTTTAATCAACGCGGCGCGCCCGGCTAAGCCTTGTTTTCTTCGACTTTATCTTCCGACGGCTTATTTTCAGCGGCCTGCGAAGAAGAAAAATTAAATTCATTCAAAGCATTAGCCAGCTGCATATTAGCTTCTTTTAATTCGGCCAGCGCGGCGGTATCTTTTTTAGCTACGGCCTCGTCGATAATTTTAACCGATTTTTGATTGACTTCTTTGGCGTTTTTAATAACGGCCGTGTATTTATCTTTCATATCGTTTAAAAGCTCCGCCAATTCATCGAAACGGTCGCTCTGCCTGAAAGAGAAGCGCACGTTGGAATCGCCCTCTATTATCTGATTGAGGGTTTTTTCGAGCTTATAAACAGGCCCGGCGATCTGGTGGGAAAAAAACAGCGAAATTAAAATTACGATTATTACGTTAACCACTCCGAGAAGGATAAGGCGTCCCATCAACTTGGTGCTAAGATCGGTTTTCAGTTTTTCGAAAGCCTCGGCATAAACCGCGCCGTACTCGCTGTCCTGAGTGAGAAACATTCCGAAGAAATAAAGATTGCAAAAAATTACGACCATCACTAAAGCTACGATAAGCAGTACAGTACCGATAAAACGGGTTTGCAGACCTTTTTTAATAAAATAATGCTTTCTAACCAAATTAAACACCTCTTATATTATTTTTTACCTTTTTATACTTATATCTTTAAAAATCGAATCCGGCCTATTTCTGGATATCTTCGGCGAACTTTTGAAGTTTTCTGAGCATATCTTTAGAAGTGCCTTCTATATAAATACGAAGCACCGGCTCGGTTCCAGAAGCGCGCACCAGCACCCAGGAGCCGTCTTTAAGAAGAAATTTATAACCGTCGATATCGTTTATGGAGTTAACTTTAACGTTCATGATAAACGAAGGCGGATCTATTTTTAATTTATGCATTATGCTGTTTTTCTGCTCTTCGCTTTTAAGATGAATATTAATACGGTCGGTATAAACTTCGCCGTATTCATCGAGAAGGTTTTTATAAACGATCGACAGCGGCTTATTTTCGATGGCCGCCACTTCGCAGGCTAAAAGATTGGCTAAGATACCGTCTTTTTCGGGAATATGGCCGAGGATCGAAAGGCCGCCGCTCTCTTCGCCGCCGATTATGATATTTTCGGCGAGCATTTTTTCGCATATATATTTGAAACCGACCGGCGTTTCATAGACGGGTATATCGAATTTTTCGGCTATTCTATCGATAAGGTGAGTGGTGGCTATGCTGCGCACTACCGCGCCCTGGAATTTACGGCGCTTGATAAGATGCAGAAATATGATCGAAATAAGCTGGTTCGGCGTCATGTAAACTCCGAGGCTATCGATGACTCCGAATCTGTCGGCGTCGCCGTCCGTGGCCAAACCTAAAGCCAGCTTATTGTCTTTAACGATGGAGGTAAGCTGCGACAGGTATTCGACCGAAGGTTCGGGCATTCCGCCGCCGAAGAGCGGATCGCGCATATTATGAATTACGCGCACGTCGATATTGTTGCGCACCAAAAGAGCGTCAACGTAGTTGCGGCCGGTTCCGTATATGGGATCGTAGGCCACCGACATTTTTGACTTTCTGATAGTTTCGAAATCTACTAATTCGGTTATTTTTTTAAAGTAATCTTCGGAGGGCTCCACTTTTTCGAGCATTTTTTCGGCTATGCCTTTCTCAATCGATTTTTCAAGAATTTTTTCATTAGGCATAATCGTAAGCAGATTGCTTTCGATCTGGGCCGTTATCTGCGGGCTTGCCGGTCCGCCGTATTCGGGTATAAATTTAATGCCGTTATAATATGGCGGGTTATGCGACGCTGTAAGCATTATCGCGCCGGCCGCATTGCGGTTTACTACCGTAAATGCCGTAACCGGAGTGGGCGCGTCGCGTTCGAGCAATATAACCTTTATATCGGCGCCGAGTAACACGCGTGCGCAGGTTTCGGCGAATTTATCGGATAAAAATCTTGTATCATAACCTATAACGACGCCTTTCGACGCTTTCTGGGAGTCTTTAACGTATTTAGCGATCGCGAAAGCGACAAGCCTCACGTTGGGAAAAGTGAATTCTTCAGCCATAATGGCGCGCCAGCCGTCGGTCCCGAATTTAATCGACATAAATTTCTCTCCTTTAAATTAAAATTTTACTTTATGTTTCAACATAGCTTTCTGATAAAGCTCTTCGTATTTGCGGGCGGAAGCCTCCCACGAAAAATCGCAGTTCATGGCATTTTTAACCACGACATTCCACATCTGGCGGTTCTGATAAATAACGAGGGCGTGTTCTATGCATTTTAATAAAGCCGTTTCGTTGTAATCGACAAATGAAAAACCGTTGCCCTGCTGCGTGCGCGGATCGAAGGCGCTGATAGTATCGGCAAGGCCGCCCGTAGCGCGAACTATCGGGATAGTTCCGTACTTTAACGATATAAGCTGGCTCATGCCGCACGGTTCGAATTTAGAGGGCATAAGGAAAAAATCTGAACCGGCGTATATTTTAGAGGCGACGAAAGCGTCGAATTTAAGAAAAAACGCGCATTTTTCAGGATATAACTTAAGAAAATGATAAAGCATTTCTATATAACGCTGCTCACCGGTGCCTAACAAAACGAACTGAACGTCTAATTTCATTAACTCCGGCATCGCCCGTTCGATAATATCGAGTCCTTTCTGATCGGCGAGACGGGAAACCATCCCTATGAGCGGCACTTCTTTTTCGGGCAGGCCGCAGGCTTTTTGAAGATCGCGCTTGCAGGCGGGCTTCTTCTGAGCGTAAGACTTAACGCAATATTTTTCAGCCAGATTTGCGTCAGTTTCAGGGTTCCATTCATCGTAATCTATGCCGTTGGTTATAGCATATAGATCCTGCTTTTTAGTCGAAAGCAGGCCTTCTAAACCCATTCCGAGAGGGCCGTTCTGTATTTCGGAAGCGTAAGTGTCCGAAACCGTATTTATAACGTCGGAAAATATAAGCCCGGCCTTCATAAGATTTATTTTTCCGTAATATTCAAGATATTCAGGCGAATAATACTGCCATGTAAGATCGAGATCCACGAGCGACTGCATATCAAAAATGCCCTGATATTGCAAATTATGGATTGTAAATACGGTCGCGGTATTTTTAAAGGTCTTTTCATTATCGTAAACGCGCCTGATCAAAAGCGGCGCGATGGCGGTTTGCCAGTCGTTCATGTGAATTATATCGGGGATAAAATCTATTTTATCGAGCATTTCGAGCGAGGCGCGGCAGAAATATCCGAACCGCCTCGCATTGTCGATGTAATCGATATCGCCGGCCGAATAAAGTCCTTCCCGGTCGAAGTATTCGTATGAATCGACAAGATAAATAGGCAGCGAAGGCTGCGTTTTCGAACGCTTTTTAGCTTGCGAGCACTTTATTTCGGTTTTTCTGATGATGCAATTATGGGTAAAATTATTTATTTTAAGCGCAAAATCGGTTACGTATTCGGCGCTGAATTTAGATCGGTCTATGCTTTTATAACATGGCATCGCGATGCGCACGTCATGGCCGAGATTTATAAGCGCCTTCGGAAGGGCCATCGACACGTCGGCGAGGCCGCCTGTTTTAGCTAACGGATGAACTTCTGAAGACATAAAAAGAATTTTTAATTTTTCACTCATTTCTTCCTCATTTCCGTTTATTATTTTTTAAGACAAATTTCAATCCATTATATATAAATTTAGTTTAAATGTCAATTATTATATGGTTCCGGCTTACTGCCGAAGGTAATCGACGTCCCAGTTGGATTTTAAAAGCATATTTATAAGCCTGTCCAATTTATCGCTCTGCTGCCAGTTTAAAATTTTAAGCTCCATTAAAGCCGAAACTACATGATCGTTAATTTTTTTAAGCGCGAAATCGTTAACGTTATATTTTTTCATAAGCGTTTTCATACGCCATATTTCCTTATTAGAAGGCACCGCGCCGCGATGCTTGAGGCCGATAAGTATATTTTTAAGCATCTGCGATTCGTAGGACGAAGCTATTTCACTGAGCAATAGAATAGGAAAAACCAGATTGGTATTTTCGATCAAAATATAACTCATATCTCCGTTGTTAGCGAAGGGCGCCTTTAAAAAACCGGCGAAATCTTCGGCGAACTCGCAGGCGACGGCAAGATTCGTCGCTAAATTCGACGCTGAATTGTGCAGCTGTGGATTAATGACCGCGGCCGGCTTAATCGTCAGAAAACCTATCTTAATAATCGAACTGAAACAGCGAATGATGATTTCGGTATATTTTTTTAAGTCGAGCGAATCGGATTTCAAAAGATAGGCGACGTCGAGTCTTGAGTTGACGATATCTGCGACCATAGCGTCGATCAAATTTATGAGCCGGCGGTCGGAATAGTTATAAAGATGTGAAAGCGATTTTGAAATCAGCATATCCGAAATTAAAAAACCGTAATTCATATCCAACTTGTCTTTAACGTAAAAGTGCGTGGAAAAGGTAGGGGTTTTATTTACGAGCTTATCCCGGATTTCATATCCGGTTTTTAAAAGTTCGAGCGCGACTATTTTATCGACAAAAGGCTCCACGTCGTTAGTTTCACACTCCGCGGCCAGCAAAAGAAAGGCCGACTGCAAAAAGCTCGACTCTTCGGGAAGCAGGCTGACTGCGATTTTGCGGATCGCGACGTTAATTCCGTTAAAATGCGCTTTAATTTTCTGCATAACGCCGTATTTAATATTTATTTTTTGGACCTGTTCGTAAAAATTATTCATTAAGCCTCGAGCCGGCTCAGCCTGCCTTTCGTTTCAATTAAGTGAAATTTAAAGTTCTTATCGTCAACGGCGTTGTAATCGCTTCTGAAATGAGTTCCGCGCGATTCGCGGCGCTCGCGGCAGAATTTATTGATAACACCCGCAACTTCGAGCATATTAGCGATCGAAAAGGAGCGTAAAGTATTTAAGTGAAGTCTTTTTATAAACTCGTATTTTTCAATCAGCCGCTCCATTGAATCAAAACCGGCGGCATTTCTGACGATACCGAGATTTTCCCACGACGCCCGGCGGATATCGTTAATAACCCTCTCACCGTGCAGTTTGATTGAAAATCCTTTCGGTTCCTTATAAAATTTGTAATCATAAGAGATATTTATTTTTTTTACCGGCGTCCCGGCCGCGTAACCCGCCGCGGCTTCAGCGGCACGATTGCCGAATACCACGCACTCTAAAAGCGAATTAGAGGCTAAGCGGTTCGCCCCGTGAACGAAGGTGCAGGCCGATTCGCCGCAAACGTATAAACCGGCGATATTAGTTTCGCCGTCGAGTCCGCTTTTAATGCCGCCTATCATGTAGTGCGCCGACGGCTTGACTGGTATGGGCGAATTGGTTATATCGATGCCGTATCTTAAGCAATTCGAATAGATCTTCGGAAAGCGGGTTTTTAAAAACGCCGCTTCGCGGTGCGTTATATCAAGGTAAACGCATGGATGGCCGGTGCTTTCGATCTGTTTTAAAATTTCGCGCGAAACGATATCGCGCGGGGCGAGCTCCGCCATTTCGTGAACGGGCTGCATAAATCTTTCGCCGTTAACGTTGACAAGATAAGCTCCTTCTCCCCTTACCGCCTCCGATATTAAAAAACGGGGAGCGTTATCAAGAAATAAAGTGGTCGGATGAAATTGTATGAATTCCATATCGGTTATAGCCGCCCCTGCGCGCCGCGCTATGGCCACACCGTCGCCGGTGGCTATATGCGAGTTGGTCGTACTCTGGAACAAATAACCAATGCCGCCCGTGGCGAGTATCAGCGCTTTAGAATATATCACCCTGCACCTGCCGGCGGCGGGTTCGTAAACTATTGCGCCGTAAGCGCGCTCATCTTCGCTCAAAATATCCACCAGATATACTCCTTCGGCAAAGCGTATATTGGCAAGGCTTTTCGCCTTTTTAATGAGCGTTATCTCGAGTTCGAGGCCGATGGCGTCGCCATGCGCGTGAACTATGCGGTCTTTAGTGTGAGCGCCCTCACGTGTAAGAGCTATACGATTGTCCTGCGTCATATCGAAATTGGCGCCGAATTCGAGAAAATCCGCTATCTGGCGCGGCCCTTCCTTCACAAGCATCGAAACCGCCGCTTCGCTGCAAAGCCCGACGCCGGTTTTAAGAGTATCTTCGACATGGTATCTTATATTGTCGTTTTCACCGATGGCCGCCGCTATGCCGCCCTGTGCGAGATAGCTGTTGCATTCTTCGGTGCGGTCCTTGGTGAGTATCTTGACGCGGCCGTGGGCGGAAAGACTGATAGCGGCTCTGAGACCGGCTATTCCTGAACCGACTATTAAAAAATCGGTTTCGGACGATTCTAAATTCTGAGTCGAAAAATTAATTAAATAACGCCGGATTTCATTTTTAAATTTCATCTTCATATTCTCCTGATATTGACGCAAAGCACTTTTTTGACTTCTTCGTATGAAAGCGCGCCTTCCCTGAGCATCAACGGCTCTCCTTCGCTGAAATCGATTATGGTGGATTCTTTTTGATATAGAGTCGGCCCGTTATCGAAAGCGTAATCACAGCCGTCTATTATACTTTCGGGCACTTCATAGAAATTTTTAGGGCTTTTGCCGCCCGATAAATTAGCGGAAGTAGCCGCCATAGGTTCTTTAACCATATTAATAAGCGAGGCGCCTATAAAATTGGAAAAGACCCTGACGCCTATCTTGCCGTTCAATAAAAGCCTTTCCGGCAGGTTTGCGCCGGGAGCGGCATTAAATATCATCATAAGCGGTCCGGGCAGATAAAGCGAAACAGCCCTGCGGGCGGGTTCCGAGACCGCAGCGGCATATTTATGGATATCGGCCGGATCAGATAAATGAAGGGTGAGCGGTTTGTTATCGCGTCCCTTAATAGAATATATCTCTTCGATCCCGGCGATATTCGATATAAACGCGCCTATGCCGTAAACCGTTTCGGTAGGAAAAACGACTAAAGATTCTTTAGTGACCGGCGGGATAGGTATATCGGCAATATTAGGCACCGGATAACTTATTACTATCGCCACAGTTTAAGCCCCCTGTTTCTGGCTTCGATATCGTAGATCATTTCATGATTTTTAAAACCGTACGCCGAAGCTATTTTAATAACGCCGTCAGCCATCTTGTAGCCCGTCTCAAAAATTACCGCGCCGCCGCCGGTTAAAAATAAATGCGCGCCGCTCATAATTTTTTCGTAAAATTCATAACCGCCGCTTTCAGCTACTAAAGCCATTTCCGGCTCCTTCAAGACTTCCCGCGGCAGGACACTATATTCGGACCGGCTTATATACGGCGGGTTGGATACTATCAAATCGAATTTAACCGGCGCAACCAGAGACGAATAAAGATCGGATTCGATAAAATCGATGTATTCAGCCGCCCCGAGCGCCAGAGCGTTAGAGGCCGCGCAGCGGAGCGCGCCGGGGCTTAAATCGACGGCGGTCACTTTTATTTTATCTTTAAAAGCCAGCGCCACGGAAACGGCTATTGCCCCTGAACCGGTGCCGATATCCAGAACACGAAAAAAAGGCTGAGCGCCGGCGCCGCTTAGCAGGCATGAAAGGTGCTTAATAACCGCCTCGACGACACATTCAGTATCGTGGCGGGGGATTAAAACCGCTTCCGACACTTTAAAATTACGCCCGAAAAACTCGGTTTCGCCGATAATATACTGGATCGGTTCTCCCGCCTGGCGGCGTTTTAAAATATCGTTAATGCGCTCGCTGACTCCCGCTTCGACCTTTTCGCGCCACATAATTCCCATTATCTTCGAAAATTCTACGCCTGAAGCATTTTCGAGTATTATACGGGCTTCCGACTCCGCCGCGACCGCGCCCGCAACGCCGAAGGAAATCAGCCCGTCGCAGACGGTTTTATACATCTGGTAATAAACCGGAGTATTGAGAGCGGCGCCCGGAGCGGCCCGAAAAATTTCGCTCATAAATATTAAAATCTCCGCATTAAGATAGTTTTTTTAATTTCTGGCTCTGGTCGTAAATGGTGAGACCCTGAAGCATTTCTTCGATATCGCCGTCTAAAAATCCTAAAAGATTGCCCAGCGTTAAATTGATACGATGATCGGTTATCCTGTTCTGCGGATAATTGTAGGTTCTTATGCGCTCGGAGCGGTCGCCCGTTCCGACCTGCGAACGACGGTCCTGCGCGATCTGATCGCTCTGTTTCTGCTGCTCGATTTCGAGCATCCTGGTACGAAGAACCTTCATAGCCTTGGCTTTATTTTTGATCTGCGATTTTTCGTCCTGGCACTGAACGACGAGCCCGGTTGGTATGTGGGTTATTCTTATGGCCGAATAAGTGGTATTAACCGACTGGCCGCCCGGCCCGGTCGAACAGAAAGTATCGACGCGCAGATCGTTTTGATTGATTTCGATGTCCACTTCTTCTGCTTCCGGCAATACCGCCACTGTAGCCGTCGAAGTATGTATGCGTCCGGAAGCCTCGGTTATCGGCACGCGCTGAACGCGGTGAACGCCGCTTTCGTATTTGATTTTAGAATAAACTTTATCGCCGGTTATCGAAAATATAATTTCTTTAAAACCGCCTTTCTCAGAAAGGTGCGAATCTATGACATCGGTTTTCCAATTCATATTTTCAGCGTAGCGGCAATACATTCTAAACAGCGCGGCCGCGAATAGCGAAGCCTCTTCGCCGCCAGCGCCGGCTCTTATTTCAACGATCGTATTCTTATCGTCGTTAGGATCGCGCGGAAGAAGAAGTATCTTGAGGCGATCTTCCATCTGGGCTGTTTTCGTCTTTAAAAGCGAAAGTTCTTCAGCCGCCATGGCAAGCATATCCGTATCTTTTTCGGTTTCTAAAAGACGCTCGTTATCGTTGATTTCTTTAAGGGCTTTTTTATAATCGCGAAAGCATGCGACCGTTTCTTCTAAAGCGGAACGGCCCTTCGATATCTTAGTGAACTCGTTCTGGTTTTTAATTATATCCGGATCGGAAAGCTGCTTTTCGAGCTCGTCATATTTATTTTCGATTTCTTCGAGTTTATTGTACAATTCGAACATGATCTCACTCCAAATCTTTTTTCATGTTTATAAATTTTTATCCCGCTATATGCCTTTAATTACGGCCGGCGGTTTTTGAGCGTACGGCGCACGAGCCTTATGAATTTTTCAGAAGCGCCCGCCGCTGCTTCGACTACTTCTTCGTGAGTAGCCTCTATCTTGGTTTCGCCGTTAACGGTGTTTGTGATGCATGAAATTCCGAGTATATTTTTAATTCCGGCATGCCGCGCTACGATAACTTCAGGCACGGTTGACATTCCGACGGCGTCGGCGCCGACTACCTTTAAAAATCTTATTTCGGCCGGGGTTTCATATGACGGCCCGGTAAATCCGGCGTAAACGCCTTTTACCACGCGAATTTTTTCGTCGCAGGCGGTCTTTTCGCACAGCTCTATCATATCTTTTGAATATGCCTCGCTCATATCGGGAAAGCGAGCTCCCCATTCTTCGACGTTAGGCCCGATAAGCGGGTTGGTGCCGAAAAAATTAATATGATCGCTTATTATCATCAAATCGCCGACTTTAAAAGAACGGTTGATGCCGCCCGCGGCGTTAGTTACGACAAGATCGGTTACTTTAAGCTCGCTCATCACGCGCACCGGAAAAGTAACGTCGCGCATGTGATAGCCCTCGTAATAGTGAAAACGGCCCTTCATAGCCATTATCGCGCGGCCGTCGAGAGTGCCGAGTATAAGACGGCCGCTGTGGCCCTTTACGGTCGATACCGGAAAATGCGGAATATCGGCGTAATTAATCTCCAATTTATCTTCGATCAAATCGGCGAGCGCCCCCAGACCCGAGCCGAGAATAACTGCCGTATCGATTTTTAATCCTTTGCCGTCGGCCATTTTTTTTACGTATGCTGCCGCTTCGATAACTTTTTTCTGATAATCTGACATTTTACTCATCCTCCAGAATTCTATTTTTATACTTATGCGTTCAATTTTTAATTTCTGACGCGTTTTATTAAAAGCAAACCGGCCGCCAGAAATATTATATTTTGTATCCAGGCCGCCATAATAGGCGAAAGCATTCCATTTTTACCGAAAGAACGGGCTATCGAAAATATCACGTAATAAACGAAAATAATCAGCATCGATATGCCGAAGCTGATAAAACCGCCGGCGCGGGTATTCGAAGTGCCGAGCGCCGCGCCTATCAGCGCGAAGATAAAGCATGAAAACGGTATCGAAGTCTTAAGATAGAATTCGACTAAAAGCCCTACCACATCAGATAAACCGTGATCATAGGCGTACCTTATCTTAACCGTCAGATCGCGCATCGACATTTCCTGATGCGTCTGCTCATCGCGTTTAAAATCTTTCGGTTTCTGGTTGATAAATATCTTTTTCTGTGTGAATTCCTCGATCTTATTACCATTTCCGTCTTTATCAAAATCGTAAAGCACGCCGTCGGAAAATACCCAGCCTCCGTCGATATGGCGTGCCGTTTTAGCCATAACACGGGTTTTCAACAACCCGGTGTCATGGTCGTAATTGGATATTATGATATTTGTCAAAATATTATTAACGTTATCGGCGCGTTCTACATATATAGTGCGGTCAGGAGAGTCTTTCAAATAAATATTTTCCTGTCCCATTATAGGCAGCAGCTTTAATATTTGAGTGCGCTTTATCATCTGGGAGCGTTTAACCGCGTGCGGCACGACGAACTCGCCGAAGAAAAACGCCGTCACGGTGGCAATCATCGCAAACCACATAACCGGATAACACAGCCTTGTAAAACTTAGCCCGCCGGCTTTCATGGCGGTAAGTTCAGAATCTTTCGAAAGACGGCCGAAAACTATCAATGTAGCTAAAAGCGTCGCCATGGGAAAAGTAAAGATCATATCGGTGGCAAGCGAGTAACAGAACCACTTCAGAACCGCCGCCGCCTCAACGCCGCGTTCAGAGCTGTTGATTATATTTTTCATGGCGTAGATCATGGGGTCTATCGAAATAACGACCATGAAGCCGAGCATACCGAAAACGAAAGGCCCGATAAGTTCTTTTATAATATACAGGTCTAAAATCTTGATCCGGGCAAAAAAATTAATACGCGCAAAAAAATTATTCATACCGCTCATGGGCAAATATTTTAAATTAATTTGAATAATTTGTCAAGAAATATAACGCTTAGACACACAATTAATATTTGAGAAGTATAAATTATATTTTTTTATATCTTATTATTTACAAACGAAAAAACTTATGGTATATTAAGTAAAAAAATATTGAAAGCGGGTTTTATATGAAAGAAAAAAATGGAAATTCATCTGATAAAGCTATTGAAAAAAGTGTCAGCAGCGTAGTGTGGGACCTTTCAGACCTTTATAAAGGCGCAGGCGACAAAAAAATAAAAGCAGACATCGCTAAAGGCATTAAAGCGGCGGATGAATTCAAAAATGAATATAGCGGCAAAATGAATAAAATAAAAACCGCTTCCGAATTCGCTAAAATGTTTGCGCGTTACGAACAGTGCATCGAAATTATCAATAAATTCATGCAATTTTCGTTTTTAAACCTTTCGCTCGACACATCCTCGCCTGAAGCTAAATCTTTATTAAGCCACGCCGAAGAAAAATGCGCCGAAATAGAAAATAAACTTTTATTCTTCAACCTCGAACTTTGCGCGCTCGAAGAAAGCGCCGTAAATAAATTCAAAAAATCTAAAGAGCTCGCGAATTACGCCCACAAAATAGACGTTATAAGGTCCTTCAAGCCCTATCAGTTAAGCGAAAAAGAAGAACAGATAATCAACATCAAAAATCTTAACGCTAAAAACTATGTGGTGCAGCTTTACGACGAATTCACCGCCTCGTTCCGCTTTAAAGTCAAAATGCCCGACGGCAAAATAACGGAAATGAACGGCAGCCAGCTGCGCAATCTTCGTTATCATCAATCTCAGGAAATGAGAAAACAATCTTACGAGCTCTACATGGAAAAATACAACGAAAACCTTCTTGTAATAACAGGGTTGTACAATATGATAGTGCGCGACCACGCGCAGGAAAATAAGCTCCGCGGATTTAAACGCGCCGACGAACCGCGCAATATCGCCAACGAAATCGATAACAAAGTTATCGACGCTCTTATCGAAGTTACGACTAAAAATTCAAAATTAGTCCATCGCTACTATAAGCTTAAAGCCAAAATGCTTAAAGTCAAAAAACTTAATTTATACGATATTTACGCTCCTACGGCTTCAACCAATAAAAAATTCGACTGGAACGAAGCTAAAGCGATAGTTTTAGAAAGTTTTAAAAACTTCGATCCTTCATTCCATAAAATCGCTTCCGACTTCTTTAATAACAAATGGATCGACGCTAAAATCGGCGCCAATAAAAAATCCGGCGCCTATTGCTCGTCTTCGATACCCGGGCTGCATCCTTTCGTTCTGCTTAACTATACCGGCAATCTTCGCGAAGTAATGACGCTCGCTCACGAATTAGGCCACGCCATACACGCGGTGCTTTCTTCGAAAAACACTATTTTAAATTATCACGCCATACTTCCGTTATGTGAAACCGCTTCGATATTCGCCGAAAGCGTCGTCAACGACGATCTTATCAAAAAATTAAAAAACCGCGATGAAAAAATAACCCTGTTAACGAGCAAACTCGAAGATTTTTTCGCGACCTCCTTCCGGCAGAATATGTTCACCCGTTTCGAGCAGGAAGCCCACAGGCAGAGCGCCGATAAACTTTTAAGCCCGGCCGATCTCAACGCCATCTACGAAAAAGAATTAAAGATCATGTTCGGCGATTCCGTCAATATCACCAAAGACAACTTCGTCGAATGGTCTGTCATACCGCATATATTCCACACGCCGTTTTACTGCTACAGCTATAATTTCGCGCTGCTGCTCGTGCTAGCGCTTTATCAGAGCTACTGCGAAAAGGGCGAAAAATTCAAGCCCGGTTTTTTAAAACTCCTGTCGAGCGGCTCTTCGGTCGCTCCCGGCGAAATGCTTAAATACGTAGGCATCGATATAAGCGACAAAAAGTTCTGGCAGAAAGGTTTCGACTATATATCTTCAAAAATAGACGAACTCGAAAGTTTACTCAAATAATCTAAATAGAAATAAGAAAAAGAGCAACGGTTAACTAATTTCTAATTTTTAAGGGGGAAAAGTAAAATGGAAAAAGAAAAATTGCCAACATTCAGGTGCACGACCGATTTCGCGAACTTAAAAGTGATCTCCGAACCCTACGTAGTATTTACGAACAGGGGCTACGCTCCCGTCGTAGACGTTGAAAACACCGGCGACGGCGTTAAATATCAGTTTTACGTACAGGCCCTTTCGATAGCTAAAAAATTCGAAGAAATGAAAAAAGACAACGAAGATAAATTCAGCGGCCTTTCTTTCAAGGTAAAAAAAGAATCGAGCGAAAAATTCGCGCCCTATATAATCGAAAAGATATAGCTTTTTCATAAAAATCATAAAGCTGGCGCGGCCATCCGCTGCGCCTGCTTTATATTTCTGAAGTTTTTTAGCCGGCCGTCCGGTTGTTTTTGCCTTTTAATTAATCTTAAATTTTAATTCTGGATATTATGATAGATTCTGCTACAAAGACCGACAAAATTTTAAAGCGCCGCTTGATCATCCTGCTTTTATTTTTTGCAGCGTTTTCAGCCTTTCTTTTTACCGCGGCGGTTCCTGCCGCGGCATCAGACGGCGATCACCGCCTCGAATACGATCCGGCATGGCTGAAACTCAAAAAAATTGAAAGCGTTAACGGCGAGCCGTTTTCAGCTTCGATCGATAATCTATCTACCGGCAAGGAATACGAATATTTCAAGGGCGATTTTATCGGCGCACTCGAAGTTTATAAAATAGAGAGCATGCAGGTGGAATTACGCCACAAACTTTCCCGACAGCGCTATATACTCGCTCTTCCGCTCGATAAAGTGAGCGATTACGCCGAACGCAACTATAAAGACGAGGCCGAATTAGATTTCGACCAGGCGCTTTTATACTATAAGGCGGACGATACTTCCAGTGCGGTTGAGCTGTTAAAAAAAGCCGTTAAAAAAAGAAACGGATTCGAAGAAGCGTTATTTCTATTAGCCTATATTTTTCACGAAAAAAATTACTACGCCGAGGCTTTCGATTATTACTCGCAGGTAATGATTATAAATCCGCGAAACTATAAATGCCTTTACAACATGGCCGAGATTCTCGCGGCCAACTCTAAAATTAATGACGCGGTTTTAACTCTTAAAAAGTGTCTTAAATTGAGGCCCGATTACGATAAAGCGCTCGAACTTTTAGGCAAAATCAACGATGAACTCGAAGCGAAAAAGAAAAAGAAAAACGACTCGAAACAGGATGCCGCTATTCGCGCGCGTGAAATTGAAACTCTCAAAAAAACTCTCGGTCAGTACGCCGATAATATACAACAGCTCGAAGCCGCTCTCGAAGAGGCAAAAAACAATAAAAGCGAAGCCGTTCAGATAGAAGCCGAAATAAGCCGCTACAAGCTCTTATACAATAACGCTTCAAAAGCCCTCGAAGAAAAAATGAAAAAATAACTATTCGAGCGAATGAAGCGAGTAATTCCCTCTAAAAAATAACGCTTAAGCCGAGCGTGCCGTAAATATCGAAGGCGTCGTTTTCCGCGAAGGCCGGGTGCTTTTTAACGCGGCCGCCGCCGCCGGTTCTAATATAAAAATTATCTTTTAATTTATGTTCGAAACGCAGTTCGGAGGAAAGCATCGAATAGCGGGCGAAATAAATACTTTCATTGGCGCCGGTCTTAAAAAATTCAAAATCGGTATCTAAAACCAATCTGCTTTTAACGCTTAAATATTTTATCCAGTTAGATATGAAATTTATCCTCGACTGCTGAGGATAATTGACGCGCGACTCGAAGGGCATGTAAGAAGTTCTTTTCAAGTCGAATTTCCAGTATATGCGGTCTGAATATTTGAGCGAAAGATAGCTGCCAATGCCAATTTCGGTCATATTAAAACCGGCGAGATTCAAATAATTGGTTTTTATAAAATCAATATAAGGCGTCAGAGAGCATTTAGGCGTTAAATCGTGCGAATATAAAAAGTTGAGATTGCTTCTATCGTAATTCAACAGATATCCTGCCACCGCTTCGTTAGCATAAGCGCGCCGGTCAACATAACCGTTCAAATTAACTTTCGCAACTTTAGATAAATCTAAATGAAGCGAATAATCGAGCTTAAAATTATTGAACGCGCCGGCCGGATTATCGGCCATCGTTTTATCGCCGTACTCGGCCTTTAATTCATAGGTAAGGTCCATGAAATGCACGAATTCAGGATCGTCTATAATGGGTTCGTCGTGTAAAGCGTAAGCTGAAAAGTAAGAAGGCGTCCTTGAAATTTTAGGCATCTTATGCATCAGCTTGAACGCCGCCGTCGAATATCGATGATCGTCGGCGGAATGAGTTTGATATTTATTGACGGAATTTTCAACCTTTAAAGTATAAAAAGTGTTATCGGAGGTTTTATGGTCGAATAAATAACCGGCGGTGAATATGTCGTTAGAAAGCTCCCTGAGAAGCGAATGGCTGAAATTAGTCATCCGGCCATCTAAATAAATCGACGACACGCTTTTATTATCGTGCGCTATAGAATATTGCATATTAGTAATATTATATACGTTAGAAATATTGCTGAAATCAAGATTTTGAGGCGTATTGCTCACGCCGTTGAATTTATTTTTGAAATCGAAAACCTG
>CAYTCW010000025.1:10391-17076 GCA_964436235.1 uncultured bacterium | reverse complement strand
TTTTTCTAACGCTTATATTTTTCACTATATAAATTCATCCCGTCTTGATTTAACACCCGTTTTTTCTTTTATTCCTCAAACTATGCCGTCAGGCCCTGTCAATATAATACGAACTGTCGTTTTCGATTATATCCATTAACTGTCTGTAATTATCATAGTTATCAAAATAATTTTTTCTTACCGTTTTAAAAAAGCTGTCTATTATATTATTTAATTTATCGAATTTAACTTTAACGAAAGACGAATAATCTAAAAGCGGGTCTGAAACCGCCGCCGTTTTAGCGTTGAGTTTGAAAGCGCCTGCCGCATAAGCCGGCGAAACCGTAACGGCAGCGTTAAGCGCTATAAATAGCGACAATAATAAGATAAACAATAATGCCTGCGATGATTTTTTCATAAAATTACCACTCCTTAGTTTTTGGCTTTAATTTCAATTTATTTTGCTCTTCGTTAAAGGCTCTAAGCGTCACGTTAATATATTCAAGTTTTTGAGTATAGCCCCGCAGCAAGTTATTTAAATCGTTAAGCTGAGCCTCCTCGACCGCAGCCGAAACGCCGGCCGCCTTGCGGCTGACTATAATTTTTTGCAAAACGGCCGCAGCCGACATTTTTGAATAAATTTCCCTTTCGACCATCTGTTTTTCGCGCTCGAAAGAAAATATACGATTGTCGTTATTGATCTTCTTTTCGGCGTTTTCGTAGTTGAATGTAAAGCCGTTGCCGAAATTTTTAGCCTGCATAACCCTGTCGCGCAGGGCTTTATTTTTTTCCCTCTGCCGGTGAGCATCTTCGATAAGAACGGCGTTTGATTTCTTTTCTATCTTATTTTTCGAATATTCGAGCTTTAAATCGCGGTTTTGTATGGCGCCGCGAAATTTGTACTGCGCGAGCTTCGAAGGTTCATAGACCGCCTCGGAAATATAAGTGCCGTCTTTATAGGTCGTACGGAAAAGCGCCTCGTTGATAAGCTGAGTGATTCCGGCCGGTTCGATAGTAGTTAATTCCGATTCGGGCAGGTTTATGTCGAATTCATCGTAAAAATTAATAACGGCTATGGTGCCTGGAATCACCTTTAGTTTATCGCCGGTTATTAACTTCAAATTATTTTTAGCGGCGTCCCAGCGGTTGCGGCCTACCATAACATATACGGTGCCTTTTTCGACGCGCAGAACGATATCCTTCGACTTGAGTTTTTTATAATTTTCGAGCGCGTAACCGTCAACTTCGAGTTTTTTAGCCTCAGCGCGGCCGGCGAGGCTAAAATCATGCCAAAAAGGAATCAATATAGACGCCAATATAAAAAATAATAAAATAATCTTTCTTGCCATAAATATTCTATCGACATAATAATACATATTTTGACAAAAAAAATACGATATGCTATAATTACCTGCACAGTTAGTTAATACTGATATAGATTAAAGCCGATACACAAAACTTATTCATAAATTAGAAATTTTGAAAGGATTATATGCCGGATAAAAAAGAGAATAGAAACGCCGTTTATATTAAAGCGGCGCTATCGGGAATAGCGGTAGGACTTATTATTTTTATGATATATCTTTTTAACGAACGCGATAAAAAATCAGGCGAAAGTTATAAAGACTATTATAAGCCTTTAGTAACCGCTATTGAAAATTTTAAAATTAACTTAGCCGGAATTTATGAAAAAGCCGAAGCTATGGCGCTTCAGACCGAAGAGGTAGACTTAGGGCAAAAAATAGAACTAAGCGCTATAATAAAAGCTAATATCAATGAATGCGATAAAAACATAAAGCGTCTTAACTCCGATTTTGTTCCGCTGAGCGCGAAACCATCTAAAAACGATATGATATCTTTTTTTAACCGGGCGCGCGCTTTCTTAGAACGAATTGATAAAACCCTCAACAGCGGCCTGAAACCGGAAATACTTAAAACCGAATTCAATGATATCGAAGATCAATTAGTAAAGATAAGCCTGATTAAAATATCCGGCTATACTTATTATTGATATTATTTATACATGTCTAATCTGGTTTTGACGCGGGCTAAGTAGTTATCGACAAAACCTTCAGGAAGGCCTTTATCTCTGTCGGAATCGCCCTGACGGCTTAAATAGCCGTGAGATGAGCATACGACGTCAATATAGTTTATTTCGCCGCCGCTTCTCTTATATATGACAGCGTAATCATTGCTTCCAGCTTGCGCCGCGCCGTCATGCCGCCCGCCGCAATAACCGCAATGAAAGTTTTTTTCAAGGTAACCGCAACGCAAAAGCTCGCTTACCTTGACTTCACCGCTAAATTTCGGACGCTCCATCAGATAAAAATAACTGGCACCCTGAACTTTTTTCATGGATCCCAGACACTCGCGCTTTACGGCGAAAGGCCTGGAAACGCCGGGCGGCGAATTGAACTCGAAGGCCGCGATAAGCATCGCCGTCGATATCAATAATATTATTATAGCTTTTAAGCCGTTTTTTATTATATCCATACTAATCATCTCATGATTAGTATAGCACCTTTTTCATTTTTGAGCAATATCCTCTAAATATTCCCAGCGCGCAATTTTACTTGCAATATCAAGCTGAAGCTGTTCGTATCTTTTAGTCCAGGCGGAAAGTTTTTCTGACGAAGTCTCGCCCGATTCAAAAAGCGACTCCAATTCGGATTTTTCATTTTCCATTTTTTCTATATCGCCCATGATCGATTCATACTCTTTTTTTTCATTGAATGATAACTTCTTTTTTTCGCCTGACGGCTGGTTTGATTTTATTATTATATTTTTTTCTGATTTTATTTCGGCATTATATTTTTCATCCTCGGCGCTCTGCTTCTGATATTGAAGATAATCGGAGAAATTACCGGCGAACCCGTTAATATTGCCGGCTCCGTCAAATACCAATAAATATTGAGAAAGCCGGTCCATAAAATATCTATCGTGTGATACGGTTATGAGGCAGCCGCCGAAATCGTCTAAAAAATCTTCGAGTACGGCGAGGGTTTTAATATCAAGATCGTTAGTCGGCTCGTCGAAGATCAAAAAATTCGGATTCTGCATTAAAACGTGGAGCAGATACAATCTTCTTCTTTCGCCGCCTGATAATTTAGATATTTTAGCGTATTGAAGCTGAGGCGGAAATAAAAACCGCTCGAGCATTTCGCTGACGTGAATATATTTTTTATCGTCGCTCTGAATAAATTCGCCTGATTTTTTAGCGAAGTCGATAACTAACAGTTCATTATCGAGCACCGAAGAGTACTGGTCGAAATATCCGATCACGGTATTTAAGCCTGTATCGATCTGGCCCCCGTCGCTTTCGAGGCGTTTAGAAATTAAATTTAAAAAAGTGGTTTTGCCCGAGCCGTTAGGCCCGATAATTCCGATGCGTTCGCTCTTTTTAAAGATATAGCTGAAAGGCTTTATTATAGTTTTACCGCCGTAGGACTTGCATATATTTTTAAGCTCGAGTATTTTTTTGCCGAGCCGGCGGCCGGATAAAACCGGAGCGTCGAATTCATCCTGCTTAACGCTCATGCCTGCCTTTAATTTTTCGACCCGTTCAACGCGGGCCTTCTGCTTTGTAGAACGGGCTTTAGCGCCGCGGTTCAGCCACTCGAGTTCGTTGCGAAGCACCGTTTTATTTCTCATCTCGCTGACTAACTCGCTATTTATGAGCTGGGCTTTCTTATCGAGATAAAAAGAATAATTTCCATCATACTGGATTATTTTCAATTTTTCAATCTCTATTATGCGATTGCATACGCGGTCTAGAAAATAGCGGTCGTGCGTTACCATTATAAGCGCTTTATCGGATTTTTTAAGGTAGTTTTCGAGCCATTCGACGGTTTCGATATCCAGATGATTGGTAGGCTCGTCTAAAAGCAGCATATTGCCTTCATTGATAAGCGCGGCCGCCAGCGATACTTTTTTTAACATTCCGCCCGAAAGTTCGCTCATTTTACGGTTAAGATCGAATATTGAAAGTTTTTCGAGAATCGATTTAACCTGGCCTTCAAAATGCCAGGCGCCGCATTCATTCATTTTAGCGGTCAGCGCGTCTATTTCATTCTGCAGATCGTGATCATAGGCCGTTTTAACCATGGAAGTCAAATACTCATATTTTTTTACCAGCTCGACGCGAAGGCCGCCGCCGGCGAAAACATGTTCGAGTATAGTATGATCGCCTTCATAGGAAGGCGTTTGAGCGAGCCTGCTGATTTTAAGCTCGTTATTACGGCAAATCTGCCCGCCGTCGGGGGCCTCTAAACCGGCTATCATATTAAGCAGCGTGGTTTTGCCCGAGCCGTTAATTCCGATCAGCGCGATCTTTTCGCCGTCGTTAACGCCGAATGAAACGCCGTCTAACAGAATTTTATCGCCCTGCGTTTTGGATATATTATCTATGGATATAAGATTCATAAGTTAACTTCGATTATTCAGCGCGCGGGCGAGCGTCATCGAATCGATATGCTCGATTTCGCATCCGGTAGGAATGCCCTGCGCTAATTTAGATATTTTTAAAGGTTTTAAGATCATTTTTTTAATTAAAGCCATCGTGGCGTCGCCTTCTACTTTAGGCGGGAGGGCGAATACCAATTCGTTAACCGCGCAGCCGTCGCCGTTTATTTTAGATATAAGCGTTTTGATATTCAACTTATCGATGGTCAAATATTCTAACGGCGATATAAGCCCGTTGAGCACGTGATAAACTCCGTTATACTGTCCGGTGCCTTCTATATGAAACACGTCGGTCGGCTTTTCCACGACGCATATCTTTGAATGGTCGCGCAAGGAATTAGAGCAGATATCGCAAACATCCGACTCGCATATGCCGGAGCATATATTACAATACTTCACGCTGCGCGACATTTCAACGAGCGCTTCGCTTAACGCGTTCGAAAAATCGGCGCCTTTTTTAAATATGAATAACGCGAGCCTCTGGGCGTTTTTAGGTCCAACGCCCGGAAGCTTCTGCAGATGATGAATAAGTCTATCGAGGCTCGGGGTTAACGACATAGTTTATCTTTACTCGATTAAAACATTCCGGGGATCGAAAGACCGCCGGTAACTTTTTCCATTTCGCGCTGAGAATGGTCGGTGGCTTTTTTCTGGCCTTCTTTAACCGCGGCCACTATTAAGTCCTGAAGCATTTCGATATCGTCGGGATTGACGACTTCTTTATTGATTTTAATTTCGACTAATTCCATTTTACCGCTTACTACGGCAGTTACCATACCGCCGCCGGCGGTTCCGTTGACTCTATAAGTTTCGAGCTCCTGCTGAACTTTAGCCATTTTATTCTGCATCGACTGAGCCTGTTTGACTAAATTTTGCATTCCGCCCATCATCGGCATTTTACCCATTACAACCACCTCGTATTTATTAATTTCGCCTATTTTATCACAATATACGATAATAAGTCAATACCGTAAATCACCTTCAAATAAAAAAAGATTGAAAATAGCGCGCTAAAATGTTATTATTTAGCTTATATACGCTTCAACCAGGTTAACAACGATAAATTCAAGCCAGGCGAGTTAAATTGAATCGAAGCGGACCGGCTCGAATCCGAAGCCGTTCTAAAATTCCCGTCAAAGAAAGGTGCTGATAAATATATCATGAGCGAAAACAGCGGCAACAAAGTTAAATGCGATTTATATATTCACAATATAGCCTCGTTGGTCACATGCGCCAATCCGTCTAAAAAACCGAAATCGGGCGCCGAACTTCTCGATGCGGGCGAGATAAAAAACGGCGCGGTTTTAACCGCGGGCGATAAAATTATAAAAGCCGGTCCGGCGGCCGAAATTGAAAAATATATCTCGGAAAATAAAATAAGCCCGGCGCGCCGCATCGACGCCGGCGGTAAAACCGTCATGCCCGGTTTCGTCGATGCGCATACCCACATGGTTTTTTCCGGCAGCCGCGAAAACGAATTCGCCATGCGCGTCGAAGGAAAATCTTATATTGAAATATTAAACGCAGGCGGCGGCATATTAAACACGCTCAAAAGCATGAGAACCATAAGCGAAGACGATTTATACCGCGAATCGGAGGCGCGCGTCCTTACGGCATTCATGCACGGCACGACCTCCATGGAGATTAAATCCGGCTACGGCCTCGACTTCGACGCCGAAATTAAAACGCTTAAAGTATGCCGGCGGCTCGCGCAGGAATCGCCATGCACCATCGAAGCCACTTTTCTGGGCGCGCACGCCATACCGCCGGATTATAAAAACAGGCGCCGCGAATATATAGATTTAATGATTAATAAAGTGCTGCCTTATATCGCCGAACATAAGCTCGCCCGCTTCAACGACGTGTTCGTCGAAGAAGGCGTATTTACGGCTGAAGAGGGGTTTAAAATTCTGGAGGCCGGCCGAAAACTCGGGCTTATACCCAAGGTGCACGCCGATGAAATCACATGCTGCGGCGGCGCTGAACTTGCGGCGAATACCGGAGCGATATCCGCCGACCACCTTTTAATGGCAAGCGAACGCGGCCTGGAAATGATGAAAGAAAGAGGCGTCGTCGCCGTAGCGCTGCCCGGAACGCTCTACAGCCTGCTTTCAAAAAAATATTTAGACTTCGAACGGCTTATGAAAATTGGCGTAGCTGCGGCTCTTGCGACCGACGCCAACCCGGGCTCGAATATGTGCATCAATATGCAGACGGCAATCAATCAGGCCGTATGCCTGATGAA
>CAYTCW010000025.1:0-10291 GCA_964436235.1 uncultured bacterium | reverse complement strand
AAAAAAATAAATCGAAATAAAACAAGTAAAATTTTATTTATCAATAAATTATTTATTAATATTCTGGAGGAATAAAAATTAATGATTAAACACGAAGATTTCATAGTTAAAAATCTTGGCGAAAGAAATGTTAACTCGCCGCTGCCGCTTTCTCACAGCGACGATGACCTGATTTCCAATTTCATTAACGACGACGACAGATTTTTACACGAGATATCGCTTAAAAAAGTTAAACGAATAATAGCGGATGCCGAAGGCGAAGGCGACCGCTGCAGCTGCTCGGATCTTATCACATTCGAAGCGGCGGGACCGCGCGAAAAGATATTTTTCGAACCCGATAAAATTAAATGCGGAATCGTCACCTGCGGCGGTTTATGCCCCGGCATTAACAGCGTTATACGCGGCATCGTCATGGAACTTTCATACCGCTATGGCTGCCGCGCCATTTACGGATTTAAATACGGCTATCTCGGCATGGTAAAAGAATCAGGCATCGACCCGATACTTCTCACTCCCGACGCGGTCGAAGATATACACTCGCGCGGCGGCTCGATTCTCGGCTCCTCGCGCGGACATCAGGACGTTAATAAAATGGTTGACCGTCTGATGAATTTCGGCATATCAGTGCTCTTTTGCATCGGCGGCGACGGAACGCTGCGCGCGGCGCACCTTATCGCCGAAGAGATCCTGCGGCGAGGCCTTAACATCTCCGTTATCGGCGTGCCTAAGACCATAGATAACGACATTAACTTCGTCGAAAAAACATTCGGCTTCGAAACGGCGTTTTCAATCGCAGTTAACTCGATTCAATCAGCGCATACCGAAGCTAAAGATTCACTCAACGGAATCGGCATCGTCAGGCTCATGGGCCGCGAATCCGGTTATATAGCCGCTAACGCGGCGCTTGCCTCGCAGGACGTAAACTATGTTCTGGTGCCTGAGATCCCATTCGATTTAGAGGGCGCGCACGGCTTATTCAATATACTCAAAGAAAGGCTCGAACGCAGGCGGCACGCAGTAATCGTGGCGGCGGAAGGCGCGGGACAGAATTTCTTCGGCAGCGAAGCGGAACGCGGCAAAGATTCGTCGGGCAACACTAAATTAGGCGATATCGGCGTATTCTTAAAAGATAAGATAGGCGCGTATTTTAAAAGCATTAACTTCAAGGTCAATATCAAATATATCGACCCGAGCTACCTGATCCGCTCCGCGCCGCCGATACCATCAGATTCCATCTTCTGCACCCAGCTCGCCCAGAACGCCGTACACGCCGCCATGGCAGGCAAAACCGACATGCTCGTCGGCATCTGGAATTATCACTTTACCCATGTGCCTATAGCCACCGCTACGCGCGAGCGCAAGCTGATAAACCCTGAAAGTAATCTCTGGCTAAGCGTTATAGAAGCAACCGGCCAGCCGGCGTATATCGGCAGCGACCCCATATTTTTATCTAAAACCAGAATTAAAGAATCCGACGGTCAATAAATAATAAATTTATAAATGTTTAAAACGACTCTCACCGCGATATTTCTGGCGATAGCTCTATCTCTTCAGATCATCGGCCTTCCAAAGCTATTTACCGGAGTTATCGTGAATATGATTTATATACTGCTTTATTGCTTCTGTGATCTACAGCACGTTATCATGCTTGCAATTTTAACGCCGCTGCTGGCTTTTTTCACAGGACATCTCCCGCCGCCGCTTATTGCGATGGCGCCTTTTATAGCGCTCGGAAACATCGCAATGGCGTTATGTTATCATATGACAAAAGATAAAAGAAAGGCCGTTCGCGCCGCCGTTCCTGCGGCCGTAAAAGCCATCGTCATAGCCATTCCCGGCGTTATCGCCGCCGAAAAAATGGGCATGAACAATGCCGCGCAGCTCGCCGTTTATACCGTAATATCCATTCAATTTTTTACCGCATTCGCCGGAATTCTACTCGGCGAATACCTGTTCTCGAGGCTTTCATCCGCGCTGAAAAAATATATGTAAAACCTAACGAAAAAGCGTCAGGCAATTTGCCGATTGAGGGTGGGGCAAGGGGAGTGAGAAAGGGTTGCTAACCTTTTCTCACTCCCCTTTTAAAAAAATAAACTAATGTAGCTTTAAAATTTGTGCGCAAGCAATACCGGCCGCGCGCGCTCCGGCTCAAAAGTCAGCTAATGTTGAAGTGAATTATATGCCAGTAAATATAAATCGATACTGCGTTAATGAGCGATAAAATAATAGTCTGGCTCGCGCCGTGTTTTCTGGATAATTCGGCCACGCCGAGCGGGGCGAAAAACTGCACGGCGGCTTTATCGGCGGCGACAGCCGGATTATCGCCGCTCTGAAATATTCTATCGGAAAATACTTCAAAGATCTTTTCGACGGAATCTTTTGAAGTATCGCAGTAATAAGGCGTTCCATAACGGGAGGCATCTTCGTTATCGTAAACTATAAAACCTATCGCATAGGGCGTTTGAACGAAACGGCACATATGATTGAATTCTATTTTAATAAATTCTTGCGCCGCGCCGGTTTTGATATTATAAACCATGCGGTATATATTACGATCGGCCGTGCGGATAAATGCCGTAATTGTTTTATCATGCGATACTTTATATACATAGTATAATAAAATCAGCAAATTGAGCATTATTAAATAAATTTGATAAGGCTGAAAAAAAGAAAAAAGGCGGCAGATTAAAATTGAATATATTGAATTAAATATAATAAATAAAAATAAAAAACCGCGATGAGTGGAATCATTTTCGTTAATAAAATGTTTAAATCCAATTAAAATAATAATTAAATTAATGACCGATAACCAAGCGGCTGCTATATTAAAACTAATAAAAACGCCCGCGGCGGGGTTTGAAACGGCCGGATATATCAGAGCGGCAGCCGATATTAGAGATGATATAAAAAAAGGTCCGAACCCGGTATAATAATCGGTTTTATGAGTGATTAAAACGGAGGGCGGCCTCTGATGTGAAAGTCCGGCTATAACGCCAAAAGAATCTAAGGCGGGAAGGTTTGCTCCGCTGTCGCTGCCGGCCGCCGCCGCTTTTAAAAGCTCGCGGGCGCGTTCGATTATAGCGGTTATATGCGCCGCGTAAACGGCGTTTAAATTCTTTTTGGCCTTATATACCTGCAGAGAAGAAAACAGCATCCGCCTTAGCGGCAATAGTATATAAAATATAGCTAATATAACATAAACTATAAAATAAAGGCCGGAAATTTTAAGAAGCGAATAATCGGGCGGAAGAATAAAGTTATAATAGTAAATGGCGCCGAAGACTATAAATAACAGAAAAAAAGAATATTTAAATAATTCTTCCGACAGCTGGAGATAATAACCGCTCTTATAACCGCCGTTTTCGTTATTATTCATAACCGCCTTCTTTCTGACGCCGTTTATTATCTCAGACTAATATTTAATAAAACCTTTATTGGTTAATTCACGCATTATATCGCGGGTACGCGCGTTATTCGCCGTTAAATAATTGCCGATAAATTTCTTTTCGGAAATTAAAGTTTTTAAAACCATATCTCTGTAAACCGCTTCAGCCTCTTCTACCCCGAGCGATTCCGTCGGAAATATAATTTTACACTGATCGTTTTCGAGCACGTCAAATTTAGTTATATTATGACGCTCGCGGCATTTATCGAAATATTTAGTTTTATAGTGCGCGAGCATCGTGTTAGGCCCGATAACGTCACAATGCTTAACCATAAAATCGAGGTTCTCCCTTAAAGTGTCGGCGCTGTCATGATAATCGCCCCACATCATCATACCCATTAATAATACGCCGTTTTTACGAAGCAGCGCCGACACTGCTTTCATTTTATCGATGGATATCATCTTTTTAAAGGATCTTTGCACCGCGCCCGACACGCTCTCAAAGCCGCACATTATCTGATAAAGCCCGCACGCCCGATAACGCCCGATCAAATCCGCGTTAGTTATGATATTATCGACGCTGCTTTGCAGCCAGAAGTTAATTTCGAACCCGCGTTTCTTTTCGAATTCAAGCAATTCGACAAATTCCAGATTGCGGTTTTTATCCTGCCAGAAATCGCTGTCGCCGAAGTAAAAAATACGCCTGCCGTAAGCGGTGTATAATACTTTAATAATCTCGATACATCTTTTAGCGCCAAATCCACGCCATTTATGGTTCCAGAAAGCCGAATCCGCGCAGAACGAACATTTTTTCACGCAGCCTCGGCTGAAGCTGGTGACAAACCCGACAGTGCCGCCGAGCGGCGGCAGCGTATAAAGGTCCATGTTGAAATATTCAAAAGCCGGCATAGGAAGCGAATCAAGGTCTTTTATCTGCGGCGCAGGCCCGCTGTAAACCGCTTCGAATATTTCCTCAAAATTAAAGGCAAAATCGCAGCTATAAAACCCGCCGTTTAACTCACTTATATCGAATTTAGAAAAAACGGCGCGCCGCGTTTTTAAATAATCGGCAGCGCCCGAAACGAATTCTTTTAAATAAACTATGCCGGCGATATCGGCGATATCAGATATTCTTTTTTCGCTAAGCGCCGCTAAAATCTTTGCAAATACCAATTCACCCTCGCCGGCGGCGATAATATCGAAGTAACCGCGCGATATAACCTCCGGCGCGTACGAAGCTAAAAAATTACCGCCGCCTATCATCACGGCTCGCGGTGCACACCTGCGCGCAAGAGCGGCCGTGTTAAGCGTTTCGTAGGCGAATGCCGACTTGGAGCCGCTGACGGCTATTACATCGGGCGCAAACCCCTTACACGCCGATATAAGCGCCGCCGCCGGATCTAATTCGAGAGAAAGATCCAGAACGCAAATACCGGCCCCTTTTATAGTATGCGCCGCCGGAATTACCGCCAGAAGGCCGGGCGACGGCATTATACCCGGAAAAAAAGTCCAGGGCCGGTGCGGCGGATCTATGAATAAAATTTTCATCTTGATAATACGCCCGTTTTCTGCATATGATAAACTGATTTATTGCTTAAATACTGAGGATAAAAATCGCTGAATTCCTGATAATTATTCTGCGTCCATGGCTTCATAGTGAAAAAACTCCAGCCCATCTTGATGAACATATTCACATAAGTGCGGTAAAGCGTTTTTTTGGAAAATAAATAATTGCCGAGGAATTTTTTGTTAAACATCAAATGCCGGCCGACCGTTTTTTTATAGTAATAATCGGCCTCCACGGCCGAAAGATCGGCCGTGCGGGTTATGCAGTTAGTCATATCGTATTTAGTGAGGTCGCGCACTTCGATAGCGCCGATCTTTTCACACTCGTCGTAATACGGCGTGCCCGGCCAGGGAGTTGCGGAATTAGGCCCTATAATATCGCAATGCTCGTTTAAAAACTCGAGCGAATCGACTAAATCCTGCATGGTGTCCCACGGCGTACCCCATATCAACATGCCCATTATTATAAATTCGTGAGGTTTTAATACTTCGAGCGCGCGCATTACAGTATCGAAATCCTGAGGTTTATTCAATACCTTAAGCCCTTTCGGCTTGGGCGTCTCGATGCCGACCATCACCTGATACACGCCTACCTTTTTCAATCCCGCGAGCAGCTTTTCGTTTTTAATAACGTTACGGCAGGTGGACTGTATCCACATCTTGATATCTACTTTGTTTTTAAGCATTAACTCGATGAATTTTTCGGTACGCGCCGGATCGTGCAGAAAATCGTCGTCGCCAATATAAAACACGCGTTTATTATATTTATAACGCAGCGTCGAAAGAGCTTCCACCATATATTCGGCGCTGTGCCCGCGCCAGCAATGCCGCCAAAGAAGCGTTTCGGAACAAAACTTGCACCGCCCGGTGCAGCCGCGAGAATAAGTAGCGGTAAAACCTATATTGCCGCCGAAGGGCGCCAGCGAATAACGGTGCATTGGAAATAAGTCGTAGGCCGGCAATGGAAGCGTATCGAGGTCTTGAATAAATTCGCGGTCGGGAGTTTTAAATGGCATTCCGTTTTTCAAATAGGCAAGGCCTTTAATTGCGCTCTTATCGGCGACGCCCGCACTTATGGCTTTAAGCAGCTCCATCATAGTAACTTCGCCTTCGCCGATAACTATATAATCGATACAGCCGCTTTCCAATCCTTCTCGCCATAACTGGTTTGAAATATATCCGCCAGTTATAACCTTGGCGTCAGGCAATATTTCACGCACGAGCCGCGCGCAGTTCAATACATCGTACCAGAAGCTCGGCAGCGACCCCGGAATACAAACCACATCCGGCCGCTCTTTTTCAAGATATGCGGCCGTTTTATTCCACGGATCACTCTTTTCAGCGTAAGCGTCGTAAACTTTAACGTTAAAATCGCGGCGCGCGACCGCCGCAAGATATATAAGCGCGGGATTCGCCGTCAGGCCGCGAAAAAATTCCCACACTTTATGTATCGGGTCTAAAAATAATACTTTCATATAAATCTCTCCTTTAATCCGTTTGATTCATCACTTTTCCGTACTCATCGTGCTTGAACAATTTTTTAGCGTATCCGAAGCGCGCGGCGAAACTTTCAAAAGCGTGTATCCACACTAATTTTACATAAGCCTGTTGGTTGAGTCTTAAAAACTTATTTCTACTAAACATTTTCAGATAAAACTCGTAATTAAGATTGAAAAATTTAAATAATTCAAACTCGTAGGTGCGTTTAGTCGTTTCGTAATCCATACCGCCGGCAGGCATTATAACATGCGCCTGGTCGTAGAGCGAATAATCGGTAACAAAAATATTGCCCTTCTGCTTCATCTCATCATAAAGCGGCGTTCCCGGATACGGCGTCAGCGGGCTCGGACAGACGAAATCGGAAAAACGGCCGAAGTAATTTAAAGCGGCGCGCAACGTTTCTCGCGTATCGTATTCGGTGCCCCATACGAGCATCGTCATAAGCAAAAGATCGTTGGCCTTTATTATTTTCATCGTCCTGTCTATAATTTCAGGGTTCGAATAAGGTTTTTTAAGATTTTTCAATACCGACGAAAAAGGCGACTCGGCGCCTATCATTATTTCGAAGAGCCCGGCGCGCTTTAATACGGTCAGCAGGTCCTGATTTTTAACGACGCTGCCGCAACAGGACTGTATGTGGAATTTGATCTTGAGTTTTTTTTCGAATATTAAATCGGCAAATTCGACAGCCCATTCACGGCTGTATAAAAAATCGGTATCGCCTATAACGAATATATCGCGGCCATATTTATTATAAAGCAGCTCTATCTGGCCGACGGCGTATTTAGCCGACGGCTTGCGCATCGTGTAATTCCATTCATAGGCTTCCGAACAGAATTTGCAGCGGTTATTGCAGCCACGGCTGAAAACAACGCCAAACGCCCTGCTGCCGCAAAAAGTAGAAGAACTGTATTTATGCATCGGATACAACTCATAAGCAGGCAGAGGCACTTCGTCGAGATTTTGAATATGCGCGCGCGGCGGCGTTTTAACCAATCTATTGCCGTCCATATAAGCCAGGCCGTCGATTAAGTCAAGCTCCGCT
The DNA here is from genome assembly GCA_964436235.1 of uncultured bacterium. Lineage (GTDB taxonomy): Bacteria > Muiribacteriota > UBA9980 > UBA9980 > UBA9980 > UBA9980. The sequence continues at coordinate 2,795 of CAYTCW010000025.1, read as the reverse complement.
TTATATTTGCCGCCTGGCGCGCAGTCTATAGTATGCGCCGCCAGAGCTTTCACCAGCGCCGTAAAAGTCAATTCGCCTTCGCCTATTACGGCTATATCGATTAAACCTTCACGGATATATTTTTCGTAAAATACCGAAAATATTATGCCGCCGCCAACTATCAAAGAAGCCGGCGCGAATTTACGGATAATTTTTAACTCGGCCATTATTTCATTGAGCTGGCAGGTATGAGTGCATGAAACGCCGACTAAATGAGGCCGGAACTCTGATAAAACCGCTTTCAGCTTTTCCCACGGCCGCTCTTCGACGCTCAAATCGAGGACTTTTACATCGTAGTCTTTTTTGACGCACGAAGCTAATATTGAAAGCGCGGGCGATGGAATCGTGCCGTTGAACCATAGCGAAAGATTTTCCGGCGCGTCAACAAGTAATATTTTATAATTTTTAGAATCCATGACAGCCGCCTTCCCACTTTTCGCCCATTACCGATTCAAATTCGCTTTCGGCGTATAACTTTTTATGATAGCGAACCGGGTTCATAAAGCCTTCCAGAGCATTCATCCATATTAATTTAGTGAAATGCCAGTAATTAGTTCGTAAAAATTTATTTTTAGAAAATAAACCCGTGTAGTAAAACGGATTAAGATTGTAATGCTTCAAAAGCCCCATTTCATAAGTAAAACGCGTTTGTGCATAGCTCATATCGCCGGCCGGCACTATCACATGCGACTGATCGTAAACCGACATATCGTCGATATAAATTTTATCCTTTTGCTTTAATTCTTCATAAAGCGGCGTGCCCGGATAGGGAGTCAGAACGTTCGGACAGGTTATATCGGCGTACTTATCAAAAAATTTAAGGCCCTCACGCAGGGTTTCGGCGTCGTCGTATTCAGTGCCCCAGAACATCATCGCCATTAACAGAACATCGTACTTTTTAACTATCTGCATTGCTTCTATCATTATTTTCTGATTGAGCGGAAAACTTTTTAACTTATTTACCACATTCTGGAAAGGCGACTCGGTGCCGAGCATTATTTCAAAAAGCCCGATTTTCTTTAACTCCGGCACTAACGATTCATTTTTGATAATTGTAGTGCACGCCGTTTGTATGTGAAACTTTATTTTAACCCGCCGCTGTTTGATAACATCTATAAAACCTTCAACCCACTTGCGGTTACTTAAAAAATCGGTATCGGCGAATATAAAAGTAGTGCGGTTATAATTATCGCGCAGCAATTCGATATGCCTTACGGCGTATTCGGGTGAATTACGGCGCAGCGTATAATCCCAGCCGTATGATTCGGAGCAGAAGCAGCAGCGATTCGCGCAGCCGCGGCCGAAAGTTATGCCGAATGTTTCAGGGCCGCCGTATATGGGTATTTTATAATGCTGCATCGGAAACAATTCATACGACGGAAATGGAACCATGTCAAGATTTTTAATGTGCGCGCGCGGCGCAGTTGTATAAACTTCGCCTTTATACATAAAAGCCAGACCATCAATAGCTTTCAGCACGCGATATTTCTCTTCGAGAGATACCGGCGCCTCGACGGCGGCATCGTTTGAAAATAAAGCATCCGCCTTTTCTTTAAAACCCGACACCCCCCGGCATAACTCGCTGAATGTAAGCTCGCCCTCGCCGGCGGCGATAAAATCGACAAGACCGCTTTCTATATACTGTTTTTGAAAGACTTTAAAATGAATGCCGCCGCCGCACACTAAAGTTTTAGGCGCGTATTTTCGAATCATTAAAAGCGCTGCGCGCACTTCGTTTACATGACAGGTATGCGTGCAGGGAAGGGCTATTAAATCGGGGACAAATTCATCCAGCTTAGTTTTTAGCGTGCGCCACGGAGTTTTATCGACATTCAGATCCAGCACGCTTACTTCATATAAGGTTTTTGTATATGAAGCCAGTATTGCAAGAGCGGGCGACGGCAAAGTGCCGTCAAACCATTTCCACACGGACTGCGGCGCGTCAAGCAATAATATTTTAAAATTTTTTTTGCCCATTTATATACCTGTAACTTTCAATCGGTTAATAAAAAAAACGCTATAATAATAATCGCCGGCAACGCTTCACGGCGCGCCCGAAGCGCATATACTAAATTATATCAAACCGCACGCTTAAATGCAAATTATATCGTTAAAAGATTTGATTAAAATTTTTTTGAAGGGGAGGGAGAAAGGGTTAGCAACCCTTTCTCCCTCCCCCTTGCCCCACCCTCAATCCGCAAATTGCCTGACGCTTTATTGTTAGTTTATCGATAGCTTTTTTGGTCAGGGCTTTAACTTAATGTCACAATAGAATCCAGCCCTTAAGTTTTCTCTTCTTTATTTCTATTTTTCTATTCTTCTCATCTCTTCACTTCTACTTCTTTCTTGCCGGCTTGCTTTTTTGCATGTGCGCGCGCCGCGCGCACATGCGGTGCAACAATGGCACCACTAAAACTTAAGCAAACGGCTCACGGTAAAAACAAATGTAAATCGAGTCTTTTATATCAGTGCAAATTAAGTCAAACTAATTAATTTAATTACAATGATTTATATAATACGTGGAATATAATAAAAGCTGGCACGCATTAAGGCCTTACCGTGAGCCGAAATATTTAATTCCGGTGGCGCGTAAATGCAACGCCTCCGCGCACGCGAAGCGTGCGCGGAGGCAAAACTAGATATAGACAAGAAAAAACTGTATGGCAGGAAAAAAAAGAGAAAGAGTGGCAAGAAATATCATCTAAAATAAAAAGGCTATGATAATAGCCTTTTTATTCGGGAGAGATTGGGAGGCT
>CAYTCW010000024.1:39302-41181 GCA_964436235.1 uncultured bacterium | reverse complement strand
GCCGTTCCCGCCGAACCCCATTGTGTCTGATAAGTGCCGTACGCATTAAATTTTTGTATTCTGTTATTGCCGATATCGGCTACATATACGTTACTCGAAGAATCTATTGCTATGTCTTTAGGCGAGTTTTCGCCGAACTGGCCGTTAGCCGTGCCGCGCCCGCCCCATTTCTGGCTGAAAGTGCCTTCGGAGCTGAATCGCTGAACGGTATTATTGGTAAAATCGGTCACGTACACCGAACCGTAACTATCTACGGCGACGCAGTCGGGAGCCTGAAATTGGCCGTCACCCGTTCCGGCGGTCCCGAACGCCTTCACAAAAGTACCGGTTGTCGTAAATTTCTGGACGCGCTTATTGCCGAAATCGACTACAAACATTTCGCCGCCGCCGGTCACTGCAATTCCGGTCGGATACATGAACTGGGCGTTGCCGGTTCCCATCGAACCAAAAGACGATATATAATTTCCCTGATAATCGAACTTAAGTATTCTGTGCGCGTAAGTATCGCTCACGAAAATATAACCGGTCGATGTCTCAACTGCCGCGTTAATAGGGCCGCTAGTGAACTGGCCGCTGCCTGTGCCCTTACTGCCGAATTTACGCAAAAACGGAACCGAACCTGAAGGCTGCGTGCCGATCGTAAAAGAAGCCGTAGCAACGGCGGAATCGGTCATGCCGGATTTAACGGCTATAGCTTTAATAACCGTCGTCGCCGAAACGCTTAACGCTGAGCTGTAAATATTTCCGGCAGTCGATGAAGGCGTGCTTCCGTCTGTAGTGTATTTAATGGAAGCGCCAAGCGTCGCGCAGGAAATAGCAACGCTCTGGGCTGTGGTAAAAGTGCCGCCGGCAGGGGTTATTACGGGCGTTTCAACCTGCTGCGCCGGCGCATGTGCGTTAGTGACGCTCCAGGTTCCCTTTACCGTAGTTCCGTCTAATTCATAAAAATGCCCGGAAGCGCCGGTTGAAGTAAAAACGCCGTCAAATTTGTGCTTGTTAGTGAAAGTAACGTAAAATACCGCCGCGCCGGCTGTCGTCACACTGCCTGAAGGACTTATGGCGGTCGGAGGATTATTGGCGTTATTATAACCTTCGCCTTCGAGAGCCCCGGCGTTCGATATGACTAAAGTTATACTGCCGTAAGGCGGGCCGCCCGCATTACCAGAAAAAGTGCCGGTATAACGGCCGGCGTAAGGATTATCAGAAACGGGCGGCTCGATGGTTTTACCCATCAAAACGCTCGCGCCGTCGTAATTTAAAAGAGTATCTTCACTGAGGTTGAAAAAATAAGACTCGCCGGCGGTAAAAGAAGGATCTACGCCGTCAATTTTTACCGGCGTTCCCGTGCCGTCACGAACTACCTGAATAAAACTGCCGGCCGCCGCGCTCCATTTATATATGCCGCTGACGAAGGAATAAGTATTCATCAGCTGCGTGAATGTAGTTGCCGTGCCGGGTGCTTTCGAAAAACCGACGAGATTGAAACCGCTTTTTAGCGTAATATTTCCGATCGTCGATAAAGCCGCTCCGGGAACCGATATGCTTATACTGTCTAACGAAGAATTTTTAACGATATAACCCTTTCCTGCGCCAAGAGAAGTAAGCGTCCCGTCGCTTACGCTTAAAAAACTGCCGGCCGCCGCGCTGAATAAATAAATATCTTCTATGGAAGAATTCAGTGCTTTAAATCCGGCAGGAGTCAATGAAATTGAAACTTTGAAACTTATGAAATTAAATCCGGATTTAAGCGTAATGCTTTGATCGGTCTGAGCCGAAGCGTCTGCCGTCCATAAAAATAATAGCAAGAATAACAATAAAGATAACGATAAAATTGACAGTTTTCTGTGCATAACCTTCTCCTTATCCCGTAATTTTTTTT
>CAYTCW010000024.1:0-39202 GCA_964436235.1 uncultured bacterium | reverse complement strand
TTATGAAATTATAATCGCTTAATTAATAGTCGTTATCGCCAATTACCCAGGTCACAATTTGAGTGACCGAAGTGTAGGGCGGCTCTTTAGGCGGCACGTTGAGTTCTTTCGCCTTTTTAGCGTGCGCCACCGCTTTTTCCAGATCGCCCGTATAATTGTAAAGCGCCGCCATCAGTGCGTGCGCCTTCGCATTATTAAGGCCGACCTCGTGCGCCTGCTGATAAACGTAATCGGGAGCGTTAAGTCCTATAGTGGTGAGCAGGTCTATCGCTTTTTGCATATTTTCTTTTTTAGCCGTTGAAAGCCAGTAACCTGCCATACCGATCTTAGCGTCTTTATCGTAATCTTTGGCTTTGTCGAAATGTTCAAAAGAATCCGTTATACCGGTCATTCTGGTCTTAGCGTAACCTAAACCGACATGCGCGTCAACTTCCTGCTCGTTAGTATGCTGATAAGCCAGAACGTTATTAAACGACTCGATGGCATTATTATAACGGCCGAGTTTAAACTCTTCCCAGCCTTTTTGCAACTCGACGTATGCCGGCGTATATTCCTGCTGGTAACCGGTCGTACCGATTACGCCGCCGCCGCATCCGTTTATAGCGAATATCGCGAGTAAAAAGAATAACAGGTATAATTTTCTCATTTTAGCGCCTTTTCTTTTTTCTTTCTCTTTAAATCTCAATACAACCACCCTCTGTAGGCTTTTTTATCTTAACACGGCTATCTTACCATACTTTTCTACACTCTTATCGGCACAATTTACCTTTATTTTATAGAAATAAACGCCGTTGGCCACAATTTCTCCGTCCTGATTAGTTAAACCGAGCCATATCGCCCTGAAATTATTTCCGGTCTGCATCGGAGTCAGTTCAGTTACGCGGTTGGCGTTAGCGTCATAGATATATACTTTAGCATCGACGGCGTTGCCGAGCGTGCCGTTGACCGTAAATGAAACGGTGGGATTCGAACCGCGGCGCGCGGGATTAGGATAGGATATCGCGTTAATTATATCAGGCTCCGCAGCGGGCGCTATTACCTGAAGCGCCTGGCGTGAAATATTGCCGGAATAATCCGCCGCTTCGAAAATTATTTCGTGGTTGCCGGCTTTAAGATCGTCTTCAACCTGATAGTATATTTTGTTTTCCCTTTCATTATATGAGGCTTTATGGGCCGTGCCGTTAATTTTAACGACGGCGTTCCGCGCATCGATGCCCGAACCGAAATCTGAAACGTAAGCGAACAACTCAGGACGCGAGGAATCTAAAACCGTTTTTCCATCAAGCGCCTGTTTAATGAAACGGGGCTCTTTTTTATCGGCAAATACGCCATAGACGCCCGTATATTTCATATCGGCCACGAATTTAGAACCGTCGTATTTTCCGCCGGCGCGTTCCCATAAAATGCCGTCGGTCGAAAAATATATGCCCATCTTAGATAAATCGGCTTTCTGCGATTCGTTCAAAGCGCAGTCTATAGAGATTTTACCGCCCGATTTCAAGCCGCGCGACGGAGATATATCGAAAAACGATGATACCTGTTCGAGTTCGGCTTCGGGCTTCGCATTTTTATCGCCCGATAATTCCGGCGCGCCCGCGTTTTCAACCTTTACTTCAGCCTGATTATCAGCGTTATAACTTACCATCATGACTTTATTATTATCGGTTTTAATGCGCAGCGTTTCGCCGGATTGTTTCAGCTTATCCGCGGCAGCCATTCTTGAAGGCGATTTAGAGGCGGCCGAGCTTAATTTCGCCAGGTAATCATTTCCGACGTATTCAAGTTTATAGGGAAATACGTATATATTCGAATCGTTAGCCAGCGCGCGTTTCGGTATTTCGACGCTTACGCCCATATCACGCGATTCAATGACGCTTCCCTGATTCGGTTTATATTGCGCCATAAGGAATTTTCCGTCTTTAATGGTGTCGGGCGTGGGCCAGTAGCCTATATTATTACGCGTATCCAGACCGGACACCCTTATGTTATTTTCGCCGATGGTGCCGGTAGTCGAAGCGGCGTATAAATTTTTAGCCATAATATTAACCGGCAGCTGATTGATATCGCCGTTAGCTATTGTAATGTAACATGCGGGAGCAAAAAGCAGCGTTTCCGAAGCCTGTATATTTATCAGCACGTTCTTTTCATCGACGGGGTTAAGGAATGTTTTAACGACGAAGCCCGGAGCGGTATCGATCTCGAAATATTTATAATGAGTAACGCTTCCGCCATCCATAGTATTCCAGGATGCGTCCATAAAACCGGTGACGATAACGTCGGCCATGCCGTCGAATTGAGAGCCCTGGCCGAATGGAATAAAACCGAAGCCGGTAATCGATTTTCCGCTTACGGCAAGATCCGTTACTTCGACTGGCGCGGTGCCTTCCGCCGAACGGGGGTCGAATTTAATCGAAGGCGGAGTTACGTAATCGCTCAACGGCAGCATATCGATAGGAGTATTAAAGATCACTTCGAATTTAACCTTGCCCGAAGTAATGTAACCGCTCGAATTAGGCGATGGATCGGTGATTATTATACTATTTATTTTGGGTATCTTCCTGTTAACGTAAATGCGGCATTGCTCGGATTGCGTCGACATGTTCTCGGCCCGGTCTTTTACGAAAGCGACAACCCTGTATTCGCCGTCCTGATCGGGAAAAGTTATATCAACTTCATTTGTGTCATAACCATGAACGTCGGTTTTTGTGCCGAGCTCCACGTATTTTGAAGTCGTCGCATCTACTATCTGCAGATAGCCTACCGAGATCGTATAACCGACGGTGCTCGGAGCGCCCTCGAATAATAACACTTTAACTCTTACGCGGCGCTGCTTAACAAAAGTAGTACTCGAAGTAGGCGCCGTATTTTCATGTTTCGGATTGAGGCCGAGATAATCTATCACTCCGACGATTTTAGGCATCTGCGGCGGAAGTTTATCGACGGTGAACTGCCTGCGTTCGGAAGTGCCGTAAACCTGGCCGGAAGCGTTTAACGCCGAGACCTGCCAGTAATATATTTTACCGTGGTCGAGTAATTGGTTCTGCAGGGTATCGTCGGTAAAAGATACCGAAGTAGTGTCATAGCGGCGCGGGTCCGTGAACGATAAGTTGCCCGAAATTTCAATGCGGTACATCGAAGCGCCGTGAAGCGGCTTCCAGGCGAACCTGAAATCGGATTTTGTTACGTTTACGAATGCGTCGTTTTCGGGCGTAACCAATAAAACCACGTCGGAAGTGCTGGCCGCGGTCAGGCTCCAGCTGAAAGGAGTCGTGGTCGCGCTGTTAGCCGGTTTTCCAAGGCCGTTTCCGGCTTTATCGGCAGTGCCGTCAGCCGCGCCCGGAGCGCTCGGAACGGCCACCGTAAACTGATAATTATGTCCTGAAACATAAGGCGTAGTAGTTCTGAATATGAGTTCTTTATTGCCTGAATCATATACTAAATTAACCGGCGTAGAATCGGTGCCGTAAGTATTAAGAAGCGTTCCGTTATCGCGCACCTGCAGCGCAGCGCGGGCGATGCCGGAATAATTATCGCTTAATTTGCATTTAACCACGCCGTTATTTAAATCGTAAATTATTCCGCCATCGGCAGGGTTAGGCGTTTCGGCCACCGGTCCTATATTATCGTATAAAAACGAAAGATTGACCGGCGCATTCTGAAGCGCGCGTCCGGTTCTATCGTTGGCGGCGCGCAGGGTGACTTCGTTGGTGCCCTGCTTTATCAGCGCGGTTTCGTTCTGAAGGTTGAGTATCAAAACTTCGTTGGTGGTTCCGGTCTGCCAGCTCACCTGAGCGTCGCCGTCGCGGAATGTCCTGCCGTTAACGTCTATTAAAAGCGAGCCGTGATTGATTAAATCGTCATCGACTAAAGTCGTTCTAATAACTAAAGGCTCGATATTAGTATAATTATAAACGGTAGCCGAGCTCGGCGGCTGCGGCGTAGATTCGCCGAAAGAAACTATCGGGCCGGCCGAAGTGGATATCGAAAACGACCACTGGTAAGGCGCCGCCAGAACGTTAGGAAGCGGGGCCGAGCCGTCAGGCGGCGTAACCGCGCGGTCACGGGCCGTAACCAGTACGACCTCGACGGAACCGACGCCGAGAGTGAAGTTATTGGCCATTGTAGGATTGAAAGAAAGTGTTTTCGTGGAAGCGTTATAGGTCAGGCCCGGCTCGGTAGCGCTGTCGATTGTAAATTCACGCGAAAAGCTGCTCGTCGGATTAGAAAGCGATATAAAATTAATTCTGAGCCTTACTGAATCTGTCGATGTATCTAAACCCGCTCCTGCGTCATCGAGCCTGCCGGATATGACAGGAGTGGTCGAAGTAACCACCGTATTATTCGCCGGAACAGGGTTAGAGGCAACAGGAGCGGTCGTATCAATATAAAAAGTCCACGGATAGGGCGTCATAACATTGCCTATACGGTCTTTCGCGCTCACGGTAACCGTGACGGTGCCGTCGGCAAAATCAGTAGGCGGAGTGAGAGTTAACACCGAATCGGTGCCGCCGGTCGGCGGATCGGTTAAAACGAGATTCGGGCCTACGTTAAAGGTCATATATGAGGAACCGTTCGCCACGTTAACTACGAGCGAGCTTCTATCTATAAAATCCGCGTCGTCTAAATGCAAAGATATTGTCGGCTTCTTACTATTGTAATAAAAACCGGCCGCCGGCTGAGGATGGTTCGGACTCGGCGCGTCTATATTAGTGCTAACCGTAAAAGACCAGGTGGCAGGGCTTCCGGGCGAGCCGGCCGTTCCGCCGAGCGGATTGCCGACCATATCATTAGCGGTGACCGAAACATTTACGGTGCCGCGAGGATATTTCAAGCCAATTATCTGAGGCTTGAAAACAAGTTGATAAGTGCCAGCCGCGCCAGTCGAAACAAGACTGACCGCCGGGCTCGAATTAGGCGCGCTCGTGCCGCCGACGCCGTAAGGCGTGCCGTTAACCGTAATTACGGCAGTATTTCTATCAACGCCTGAAACCGCGTCCTGTATGCTGCATAATATTTCCGTCTGTTCGGTGCCGTTAGCGAATCCGGCAGGAGGAACCTGAGAGCCGCCGACAAGATTCGGGCCTATGGTATCTACTATGATAGCGTCTTTAGCCGAAGTTGAAAAATTGCCGAGATTATCCTGGGCTTTAACATATACTTCCCAGGTGCCTTCACCTGTAACTGAAATAGAGCCGCTGCCGCCGCCGTTAGCCCCGGCACCGCCGTCTTTCCAGAGGTTGGTATCGGCGGTATCCGCATTAGCCGGCGGAGTTTGAGAAGCGATATACCAGTATTTCGAAAGTCTGTCAACGCCTAGCGAATGGGTAAAACCCTGCCAGGTAAAATTAAGTGTGCGGTTATTTAGATACTGAGCGTCGTTTGCGATTATTACACGCGCGCCGGAAGCGCTCGGGCCGCTGACGTTAACGGTGAATGAACCGCCCTGAGTTATAACCGTCCCCGGGTTTCCGCCCGGTTTGGCCTGATCGCGCGCGAAGGCCATCATGGTAAAAGAGCCGTCCTGCGTTTCCATGCCGTTAATGGTAGGTTTATTAGCCGCGTTTTTAGCTATTGTAATAGTCGAAGTGAAAGTTTGCGCGTAAGCGCCAGCCGGCATCGGAGTAAGCGTAAGCGGAATTCCTATGCCGTTCGGCGGCAATATGCTCAGCGTCGTAGCCGTAGCCGTGGTTGAAACCGGTTCGGTAACCGTCATCGTAACTCGAACAGTTCCGGCGCCGTAAGGCATATTGGAAGGATCGTAGGTAATCGTAAATTGCGGGGCGGTTATATCTACTTTGACCGAAACGGAATTTGAAGTAAGGCCAACGCCGGTTAAAACGGTTACATTATGAAAATTATCGTCGGCCGGTACCGTTACCGTATATGCCCAGTTCGTGCCGGTCGAAGTTATCGAACCGACGACCGAACCGTCTAACTGAACTTCGAGAGTCTGACCGCTGAACTGACAGGTACCAAAAACTTTGACTTCGGTTTTACGATAAACTAAAGACTCGGCAGCCGGTATAGGATCGCTTTCAACCTGCGATATTACCGCAGGCTGCGTCGGAACCTGATGCGCGTTAGATGTTACCGTTATGGCATTACCCGTCGAAGCCGAGGAACCCATATTGGCATATACGGTATAAACGCCGGGTGATACGGTAAAATTAGCCGTACTCGTGCCTACGTTATTATTTATTCCCGCGCCTATAGTGATAGAACCGCCGCCATAACTTGCGCCGCCTGCCTGTATGCCCCAGGTGATAGTAACCGCGTCGGTATCGCCGGGCTGATCGCCCGTGCCGCGCTCGATTACGGCTATCGCGTTAACCGCGACCGCCTGCGTGGGCTGTGAAATAACGATAGTCGTCGGGGAGGCGACTATACTTTTAAGCGAAACGGCCGCTTGAGCGCCCGTCGCGCACGCCATAAGCGCCGCGGTTAAAAATACCCCCAAAATCCAGTAATTAAACAGTTTTCTCATTACCTTCACCTTCCGTAAATATATACAAAATAATATTAACACCAAAAAAAACTTTTAATATATGCAAGTTATCGGAAAAAAGATAAAAATATTTATTATTAATTTTTATTCATCAGTTTTTTAATTAATTTATACAGCTCGTCTATCTTATAAGGCTTGGAAAGAAAAGCCTTAAATCCTATACGGTTGTAGTCGTTTCTTATGGAACCGCTGTAATAACCGCTCGAAGCGATCGCCGTTGCGTCCGGACATATTTTTTTAATATTTTCGAACGCCTCTATACCGCCCATGCCGCCCGGAATAGTTAGATCGAGCAATAAAATATCGTACTTACATCCGGCGTCGAACGCCTTTTTATACATATCGATCGCCTGCGCGCCATTGCCGCAGCAATCGACTTCAAGGCCGAAACTTTTTAAAACGTCGCTGATAGCTTCTCTTATAAAAACTTCATCATCTAAAAGCAAAACACGGCCGCTGAACGGTTCAAAATTTTCGAGTGTAGCTGATTCGTCAGGTTCGCCCGGAGGAAACGATACCGGCAGATAAACGAATAAAGAAGTGCCTTCTCCTTTTTTGGATTCAACGCTTATAAGACCCCCGTGCTTTCTTGTTATCGCAAATGCGGAAGTCAGTCCTAAGCCCGTTCCGGCGGCTTTAGTCGTAAAATATGGATCAAAAATCCTTGGCAGATCTTTTTCGTCAATACCGCAGCCATGATCTTTTATGTATATTCTAATATACTCACCTTTTTTAAGAGGCAGGTAAACTTCTTCGCCGGCATTATAATTAGAGGCTCCTATCTCGACGATGCCGCCGTCCGGCATGGATTGTAAGGCGTTAATGATCAAATTGGTAAATACCTGATTCATCAGATTTTCATCTATTTCAGCGTGTGCAAGATCGGCGCTGAAATCAAAACGACACTCATAATTAGAGCCGCGCAGCGTGAATGCAGCTATATCTCTCAGCATTTTATCTATACGCACCGGCTTAGTCAAAGGTATATTTTCCTTTGAAAAAGTCAATAACTGGCGCGTTAATGTTTTGGCATTAAAAGAAACTTCCTCGGCGCGTTTTATAATTTCAAGCGCTTTAGGATCGTTTTCAACCTTTTTTTTCAAAAGCGTTAAATTACCGACGACGCCCATTAAAAAATTATTGAAGTCGTGAGCTATTCCGCCGGCAAGCACTCCGAGCGACTCTATCTTAGAAATTTTCGAAGTTTCCAATTCTATTTTTTCACGATTTAATATTTCACTTTTCAGCTTTTCATTTGCAAAAGCGAGCTCGGCGGTGCGTTCTTTTACCTTAAAATCCAATTCATCGTTTAATTTTTTAAGCCGTTCACGGGCGTTCTTTAATTCGGTTATATCCACGATAATGCCGCAAATTCCATGCGGTTTTCCTTCGGCGAGCATAACGTAAGAATAAATAATAGCATCAAAGACCGTTTTATCTTTTCTCACTAAACGATATTCACTGCCGGCGGAAGCGGACTGCTCTTTCATGGCGATTAGCTCGGCCGTATTTTTTTGAGCCCGCTGGAGGTCGTCGGGATGCACCGTTTGAAAAATATAAATACCGTTATCGAAATCCCGTTGATCATACCTGAAAAAATCGAAAGCCGAACGATTTACATAAGTAAGCCGGCCGTTGAGATCAGATTCAAAAACCGTCTGCGGCAGTGAATCCGCAAGCATCCGATACCTTTGCCTGCTCAATAACAGCTCCTGCTCAGATTTTTTATGAGACTCTATTTCCGATTCAAGCCGCTTAGTTATCCGTTCATCGCTGCCGCATATCATATAACCTTTTAAATCTTTCCATTCATCATAAATAGCAGAAACTATAACTTTTACGGGTATCGTTTCACCCGATAAAGTTTTAAGCTCTGATTCGATAATTTTAGAAGATAATCCCGTCTTCGTTTTGGAAACATATTGAATTTCAGAGGGATTTATCCCTATTAGTGAATCTATTTTTTCCGAGTTAAGCTCTTCAAAAGTAAAACCGCTTAATTCAATGGTTCTAATATTTACAAAGGTAATTTTACAATCAGGACCGGTAATAATAATAAAATCCATTATGTTAGAAATAATCTCTTCGGACAGCAAAGCGGGAGTGAGCGTCATTAATTTATAATTTCTAACCGCGTACCATACGCCGAAAAACCATATCGAAACTATAATATGCGCCATCAAAGGAAGCTGATCATAACCGGCGATCGGAACGAATATATCGCAGAAACCGCCGGCGGCTAAAGTGGCGGCACTGATATAAAAAAGAAGATAAGACTGCTTTTTCAGACGATTAGAGCCGCTTTTATCAAAATTCTTAATCAGAAAGTATATGCCGATCAACGAATATATCACGAAGTATAAATCGACCGAATTGGGCGAAGAATTATTAAAAGTATAAAATCCGCCATGCTCGTTCTTTTCGAAAGCTACGATATCATTCAATTTGCCCGTCAAAGATTTATAAGTGAATATCAGCCATGGCGAATATATCAGGGCGGTTATTATTTTATTGGATAAGTAACGAAATTCTTCGGTGAATATAATAAAAAAAGTGAGCGCGGCGGCCGGAAAAAGGTTCCATCCGATATCGGCGATATTATGCCAGTAAATACATGACGCTTTATCGGCCGAATTATATACTAAAACCGCGAAAAAACACTTAATTACGAGCGCCGAACACATAAGAACGAACGCGCGGTTCAAAGGTGATTTTTTATCGAGGCCATAAGCGTAAACGCCGAAATATAAGTAAATAATCGCCGCGAAAAAAGATATGTAGGAATAATAATCCATTAATTCGCCCGCCTTTATTTCAGCCTGAGGCCGCCTTCTATACTATCTCACCCTTCAACACAAAATTGAAGCCCTGCGTTATTTTTACCTTTACGAACTCGCCTATGTAATTTTTAGATTCATCAGGCGCCTTCGCTATGACAACATGATTATCGTAAGTGCGTATGCTTAATTCTTTCCGGCTTTTCGGCGCTATGCTTTCGACTATTCCTTCGTGAATTTCGCCTTTCATCGAGCGGTTTATATCGAAAGTGATCTCCATCTGCAATTGGACTAAACGCTCGAGACGCTCGAGCCTCGTTTTAAGCGGCACAGCGCCGTCGATAGAAAGCGCAGCCGTGCCTTCGCGCTCCGAATAAAAAAATAAAAACGCCGAATCGTATTTGACGCTGTTTAAAAGAGAAACCGTGTCGTTAAAGTCGTCCTCGGTTTCCTGAGGAAAACCGGTTATTACGTCGGTAGTTAAGGTGACGCCTTTAATTCTGGATTTAATTTTTTCGATTAAACCGATATAATGTTCCCGGCTGTAACGGCGGTTCATAAGCTCTAATATGCGCGTCGAGCCCGATTGAAACGGAAGGTGCACGTGCGGCGCGATATGCCGCGCGGAAGCCATAACATCTATCAAACGCTCCGAAAGATCTTTAGGATGCGATGTCATGAATCTTATGTAAAAATGGCCTTCTATGGCGTCGATGCGTTCGAGAAGATCGGCGAATGATTCGCCGCCGTCGCCGTGATATGAATTTACATTCTGGCCGAGCAGCGTTATTTCTTTATAACCGGATTTAACGAGTTCTTCGGCTTCATTGACGATAACGTCGAACGGGCGGGATTTTTCACGCCCGCGCGTGTAAGGCACGACGCAGTATGAACAAAAATTATTACATCCGCGCATTATTGTAATGTATGCCTTAAAACCGGATTCGCGCGAAACGTCTTTTTCGGGAAGATCATCGCCCGAACTTTCAAAATCGCCATAAACTCGGGCGCCTTTAAACTTGCGCTTCATTTTAAGATCGGATTTAACGCCGGCCTGCTTTTTCATCTGGGCCAATTTGATAAGTTTTTTAGCGATTGCCTTATCGGCGAGAGCGATCAGCCGCGGGAGCTCGCCTATCGATTGAGGGCCGAAAACTAAATCTACGTATGGAAACTGCTTTATAATATTTTCGCGTTCCTTCTGCGCCACGCAGCCGCAAATCCCGATCATAAGAGACGGCTTGATATCGCGAAGTTTTACTAAATCTCCTAAGTGGCTGTAAACTTTAGCCTCGGGTTTGGCACGAACTGCGCAGGTATTAATCAACACGAGATCCGCGTCGGCTTTCGAACCGGTTTTTTCATAGCCCATTTTCATAAGCGTGCCGGCGATCATCTCGCTGTCGGCGGCGTTCATCTGGCAGCCGAAAGTTATGATATGAAACTTAAGTTTCGCTTTATTAACGCCGCCGCCTTTAGCGCGGTCTTTATTATAGTTATCGTTATTACAGAGGCGATTATCCATTTCGTCGTTGTCGTTCATTTGATTAATCCTTAACTTAATTCTTTATTTTAACCTCTTTAATCTCCGTAAGCGTCGATTGCGTAAAATATTTTCTTCGTCACCTTCGAATTAGCCGAAATAATATCGAGCAGATAGCGGTTCTGAGCTTCCAGCTTATTTTTTTCAGCGGGATCAAAAAACTTTTCCAGAACGGTTTTTAACTCCGGCCCGCTCGATACCATAAAAACGTTCGGCGAACGAAGCAGCTCCGACGCCGCATCCTTAAAGTTTCTAACATTAGCGCCGAATATGACGGGAATCGCAAAAGCGGCCGGCTCTATAATATTGTGGCCGCCGACATCCGCCGTCGAGAGCGTTCCGCCGACAAAAGCCGCGTCGGAAAAAGAATATGCCGCCGTCAAATACCCCATAGCGCCTATTATCAATACATCGATAGAACCATTCCCGCCGGGACCGCGCTTATTTAAACCTCCGTCATTCCGGTTCGATCCAAAAACGGCCGCTTTATTCAAAGCGCTTTTACCGCCTATAAGCGTATGCACCTCAGATGCGCGCTCCGTCTTTCGGGGAACGATTATCAAAAGCACCTTCATTTTTTTTCCGTCCGCTGAGGCCTTAGCCCCGGCTGCGGCTTCAGCCGCGGCGTCAAAAAAAAGCGCTTCCTCGCAGGCATGAGTCGAACCGGCGCAAAGCACAAGATTATAATCGCAGCATCCAAAATTAATTTTCAAAAAGTCTTTTAATTCGGCTATTTTAGACGGCGGCGCGGAAGAAATCGCCGTGTCGAATTTCATATTCCCGGCGGCCGCGCAATATTTTTCATCGGCCCCCAGAGCGATTATGCGGTTTTTATCTTCCGCGGTCTGCATAAAACAAAGATCGAACAAAGAAAAAAGCGAACGGGAAAATGCGCGAAGCCTTGAATAAAAGTTAAAGGTCTTATCGGATATCCTTCCGTTCAAAAGATAAATCGGAACTTTACGCACCGCGGCCGCTATAATGAAATTCGGCCAGATATCAACCTCTAAAATATAAATCGCTCGCGGCTCCAGAATTTTAAAAAATAAATGCCAGAATAAAGGGATATCTACGGGAAAATACAGCGGCATAACTTTAGAGGCATCTCCGCTCCTGCCGGCCGTTTCAAACCCCTCGGGCGAAGTAGATGTGAGAGCGAAATAAGCGCCGGGATCGCGTTTCGTTATTTCTTCCATTACGGCGCCGGCGAGTTTTATTTCGCCGACTGAAACGCCGTGTATAATATAAAAATGCCCGCCGCGCTCTTTAACGCCGGCCGCAAATCGCCGCTGCGCCGGCGAAAGCAGCCCGAAGTAATTAAAAAAGCCCTGCCGTATGCGTTTAACGAAAACGGCGGCCGCCATAAAGAACGGAAGCATTATTATAAAAAGCGTATGGAGAATAAAATTATAAAACCACAGGACGAAATTATCCATAAAATTCTACTTGCGCCCCGCTTCGCGGCGGTCTGCCGAAGCCCTGATGTAAGCGGCCACGTGCCGCCGCTCTTTCCAGCGTTCGTACATCCAGAGCCATTGCTCTGGATATTGCCTGATCAGTCTTTCATAAATTTGCAGAAACCGCTCAGTGTAATTTCTTATGTCGGTTTCCTTGCTCTTAGTTCTGGCTAATATTATCGGTTTTTGCATTATCATGGTATATGTGTCGTCGGCGTTCCTGACCAAAAAATTCGGCAGGATGGTCGCGCCGGTATTGCGCGCCAGCGCCGCCGGTCCGCGGGGCGCTGAAACGGTTTCGCCAAAAAAAGTAGCATATACGCCGTTTTCGCCTCCATCCTGATCAGCGATAACGCCGAGCATGGCATTTTCTTTGAGACATTGCACCGACTTTTTAAGCTCGGCGCGCGGTATCAATTTAATGCCGCGCGACTCGCGCAAATCGTTTAAAAGCTTTCCTATCGAATCGATGCGCGCATCGAGAAAAAAAGAATACACCCTGTGGCCCATAAGTCCCCATATAGCTCCAAGCAGCTCCCAGTTACCTATGTGGGCCACGAGCAGTATTACTCCCCGACCGCGCGCAAGCGCCGAATTAAGATTTTCAAGGCCTTCGAATTTAACGCGCCCGGCGATATGACGCCGCCTGAGCGAAGGGTAAAGCATGAGCTCGACGAGATTTTTACTCTGATTAATAAAAGCCGCCATGGCGATTTCGCTAACTTTATCATCGCTGATTTCCTTGAAAACGACTTTAATTGAACGAATCGTCGCTTCGCGAGTCCGGCGGCCCGCGTAATAAAACGCGAGCCCCATTATTTCGGCTAATTTGAGAGCGTTTTTACGGCCTATGAAATTAAGGAACTTAATTAAAACGCCAAGCGCCGCCACTGACAGTTTTTTAACCGCGCCGACGCTTAATACTTTATATGCAAGCGTAGGGTTGCTCATTTAATTCAGCTTTCTATTAAAATTTTTCTTTTCAGGCTAAATTTAAATTATCAGCCTTTACTTTGTGGTATTTTCAATCGATTTAAGATCGATTAAAGTGTTCGTTCCGCTCGGAACGACCATTACCTTTATGTTTTCGACAAGTTTATTCACTTTTAAATATTCAAGGTAACTGTTATTCTGGGCAAGCGCTTCGTTTATTATTTTAATGGATTTAGCCTGGCCTTCGGCTTCGATAACTTTGCGTTCGGCTTCGCGCTGCTCTTTTTCAAGAACGAACTTCATACGTTCGGCGGACTGTTGAGCGACCTGTTTTTCTTCGATGGATTTAGTGAATTCAGCCGGAAATCTTACGTCGCGCAAAAGAAGTTCTTCGATTATTATATTGTCTTTAGCCAGCGAATCTCTAAGCTGTTCGAATATGTTCTTCTGAATGAGCGTGCGTTTTTCCGAATATACGTCGACTATCGAATAGCCCGCTATAACCGAGCGTAATACCGAGCGGATCGAAGGCCACACCGTCGTTTCGGCGTAACGGACGCCTAATTTCTGGTGCAATAAATTCAGCTTCGTCGGGTCCACCCGAAACCAGCAGGTAACGTCCAAACCTACCTGAAGGCCTTCGCGCGTCGGCGACCACATCGAATCGTCGTCAGACATTTTCATTCCGTCGCTCTTCATCGCCGACATGGTATATTCAAGCCTCTTGACGTCGTATAAAAATACTCTGTTAATAACGGGAACCACTACGTGAATTCCTTCGCCGAGCATATCAGGCGATACGCCCGTGAATATATTGAAAACTACGCCGCGTTCACCCGGATTAATTACGATGACGCCCATCGCCACTATTACTATTATAGCGAAGATCAATACGCTTGTGCCTATTATCGTTACGGCTTTTCCGGTCTGCACGTCGAAGGCCGGCACTATGGTTTCAACACCCATCGAATTAGTGACCACTTTCGATTTTTTCTCGGACGCGTAGTTTTGAATCAAATAGCTGTCAACTATTACAAGCAACACTATTAGTATAAGATAGAACAGTTCCATTACAACACCCCTGTTTTTAAATTTTAGCTATTTTATCATTTTTTGTCAAATTTATCAAGCTAATCAAAATATATTTTATTGACTATTATTAAAAAATACTGTAAAATCACTTTCTATGTTGCACGCGCTGAGTCCAATAGAAAAAACCATATGCAAAAAAATAATATTGACGGCCTTTTTATTATTCTTTTTTTTCATACTGCCGCCTTTTTATTACTATGAGCAGTTATTAAAGTTAAGCGCCGCCGCGCGCATTCTCCTGTTATTTTTTCTATTCGCTTCAGCTATGGCCATTCTTGCGGGACGAATCAGAAAAATAATATCGCGTCATGTAAGCAGGCCTTTAGACGAGCTTTCAAAATTAACCGACGAAGTGGCGGCCGGAAATTACTACGCGCACGCGAGAGTGTTTTCCGATACGGAAGTCGGAAGCTTAGCTAAAAATTTAAATTTCATGATCGAAATGACGTCAAAACATACGACTTCGCTCGAAGAAACCATCGCTTCAACCGCGGCCGAAAACCATAAATTAAAGGCGGCCGTCGAAGAACTAAATCATCGCATTTGCCAAACCCTTAACGGCAAACGCGACTTCGATAAAATCGTATCGCTCGATATTAAAACTCCGTTGAACGCTCTTATAAATTACCTCGAAGCGGCGGGATTCAGCGATGCTGAATTTAAAAATAAATACGGCGCGCAGCTTAACGCTCCGGCCTCCGCCGTAAAAAACGCCTGTCTCGACTTTTTAAATGCCGCCGGACTCGGCGAGGGCGGCGAAGAAAAATTAATAATCAATAACTCTAAAACTTCTTTTGGTCCGTTAGTCGATAAAGCCTTCGACCATTACGCGCCGGTTATGGAAATAAAAAAACTGATCGTAAAAAAAGAAATTAGCGACGAACTTACTTTCGTTAACATAGACAGGGCAAAAATTTCGGCCGTAGTAAATAATCTGGTTTCTAACGCCGTTAAATTCAGCCCTGCCGGCGGAGTAATCTCGGTTAAAGCCTGTTTCGAAGGCGAAAGTCTTCTTTTTTCAATTTCAGATAAAGGCGCCGGAATTTCGGAAGAAATACAGCAAAAAACTTTTTTAAGCGATTTTTGCGTTTCAGCCCCCGGCACATTCCGCGAATCCGGTTTCGGCACCGGACTCAAACTGTGCAAATCCTTTATTGAAATTCACGGCGGCAGCTTCTGGTTCGATACAAAAGAAGGCGGCTCTATATTTTACTTCAAAATACCCATGGGCAAGGTGAATATCTAATATGAATTTTGCAACTATCATGTTTATGGCAATAGGACTTGCCATGGACGCATTTGCCGTTTCAATAGCCACAAGCATCTGCCTTTCAACGGTATCCGGCCGCCAGATCTTCCGCTTGTCTTTTCACACCGGATTTTTCCAGTTTTTAATGCCGGTAATAGGCTGGTATCTCGGCTCTTCTTTTTCGGCCTATATAGCCGATTACGACCACTGGATAGCTTTCACTCTGCTGGCGATGATCGGAGCTAAAATGATAGGCGAATCTTTTGAAGATAAGCATTGCGAAACCGGCGCCGTCTGCGATAACGCCTGCGACGCGCTAAAAAAAACCGTCAAAGACCCTACCAGCGGACTTTCTTTGCTTTTTATCGCCGTAGCCACAAGCATCGACGCGCTCGCAATCGGCGTCAGCCTTGCCATGCTCAAAGTCGATATATGGTACCCTTCGGCCGTTATCGGCATCGTCACGATGATTATGAGTATAGCCGGAATGAAGATCGGCGAACGGCTCGGCTCTAAATTCGGCAGCCGCATGGAATTAACCGGCGGAATAATTCTTATCGCCATAGGCGTTAAAATAGTTGTGGAACACGTTTACGGCGCCTGACGCCTTTCCGTACTATTTTATTTACTATATTTTTATTTTTTTCTTGTTATTTACGACTTTATGATGTATTATCTTGCTGATAATAACAACCACGAAGCATTGAATTCGAAGAGTTAACAAAGTCCGAAACAAACGATGAAAAGTTTTTTTAACGAAAATATACTCATACTGCTAATATTAAGCGGATTTTTAGCTTACGTCGGCGATTACCTCGGCCGCCGCCTCGGCAAGCTGCGCATCAGCATTCCCGGCATGCGCCCTAAAACCACGGCTATCGTTATCTCAATAATAACCGGAATGCTTATTACCATCGTAACGCTTTTAATCTTAACGACGATCTCCGAAGAAGCCAAAGTCGCCCTTTTTAAATCGCGCGAAATCCGCGCTGAGCGCGATACGATCAAACTCGAATACGAACGCGCTCTCGGCGTTTTAAAAGATCTCAACGAATCCAAAGAAAAATTGCGCGCCGAAACCGCAAGCCTTTCAAAATTACTCGAAGTCAAAAAACGCGAAAGGGTAGTATTCCAGCCTGAAGAATTCCTCGATTTCGTCGTTATATCGCCAAATGCCAAAAGCACCGAAGCAGAGTACGAAAAACAATTTCTGACCATGATAGAACGCGTCCGGACGCTTTGCGGCGAATTCGGCGTTAAAACCCGAACGCTCGAAGAAATCTGGGCGCAGCTGCGCGGCCCTCTTATGGACGCCGTCTCTAAATTAAAAATTAACCAGGAACTTGTCGTTTACCTTAAAACCACTCAACGCGTCATGGAAGGCGAATTTTTAGAGGACGTCAAAGTCCAGGCCGAGCGCAACCGCATAATTTACCACAAGGGCTATATAATCTCATTCGACGAAATAAACAACGATTCGGCCGAAACCGAACATGTGCTCATCGACGGATCAAAAAACCGGGAACACATTAAAATAGAGCTTTTAGCGTTCCTTGAAAAGGTCAGGGAAAAAGTCAAGGAAGACGGAATGGTTATCGAGCCGTTCACTAATTTCGACACAATTACTCTACACGATATGATCAACGAGATACATAAGTTCAAATGTAAAATAAAACTTTCAATCGAAATTACCGAGAACGTTTCGATAATCGGCCCCTTCGCATTCAGAATTAAATTTTTTAAAATTTGACAAATTTTTCAAATTAGTTTATAATTCACAAACTTAATTTTCGATAAAATTTTGATGGAAAGCAAACATATAAATGATTTCACCCTTGATGCAAAAAATTATAATAAGTTTTGTTTTTTCAGCGTTAGCTTCGCTGCTGCTTACGCCTTTAGCTATTAAATTATCCGAGTATTTTAAAGTGCTCGACCGCCCGTCGCCCCGAAAGATACATTCAGAACCGCGCGGCAGGCTCGGCGGAGTCGCTATTTATTTCGCTTTCTTAATCGGCATACTCGCTCCGGCCCAATTAGGGCTTCCTCTTAAAACGGCAATTTCATTCGATATGTCTATAATCGGATTTTTGCTGTCTTCTCTTATAATAGTTATCCTCGGCGTTTTCGACGATAAGTACGACCTCACGCCGCGCTTTAAATTTTTCGTGCAGATCTTAGCGGCAACTATTTTAGTTACCTTCGGATTAAAAATAGAAATGATATCCGGAATCAATCCCGGCACCCGTTTCGACCTCGGTATTTTAAAAATACCGGCCACTATCTTCTGGGTTGTCGCCATAACGAATATGATCAACTTCATAGACGGCCTCGACGGCCTCGCCGCGGGCATAACCGTAATAGCTTCACTCACGCTTATTATCATTAACTACCTCGATAAACTTTCGATCAATTCCTGTGTAATGCTCGCCTCGACGGCCGGAGCGTGCGTCGGTTTCTTAAAGTATAACTTCCACCCGGCAAAAGTATTTATGGGCGACGGCGGGGCCACCTTTCTGGGGTTCACGCTCGGTGTAACCTCGGTTATGGGCGCATTCAAAAGCGCCACTTTCGCCATCGTCCTGGTGCCTTTTTTAGCGCTTCTTATCCCGATTTTCGATATGATATACGCCATCTTAAGACGCATAACGCGCGAAATACCGCCGCATATAGCCGATAAAGAACACCTGCACCACCAGTTTTTAGAACTCGGCCTTTCGCACAAGCAGGCCGTCATAATACTCTACATAATCGCATTGTCGCTTTCTTTCTTTTCGATCGGAATGGCTAAAATCAACAACATAAAGGCGATGTTCCTTCTTCTTCTTATCTGCCTTCTTTTTATAATCGGCATGATCAGAATGAGGCACATAATTAACGCCAAACGCAGCGCCGCGGCGCTTAAAGAAAATACGGACGCTAATAAAAACGGCGATAATAAAACGGCCGGTGAAAACCGATGAGCGGTTTTTTGTCAGAATCTTTTATCAAACACGGCCTCTGCGGACACTCCGATAAAATCGAATTGATCCGCTCGGCCCGCAGCCGCGCCAACGCATCACACTCATTTTTATTTTACGGCCCCAAAAATATAGGTAAATCGACTTTCGCCAAATTAATGACGCTTTCGCTCAACTGCCTTTCGCCATTCGAAGGTCTCGCATGTTATAAATGCGACAATTGCGTTAAAATACTCAACGGAAGGTTCGAATATTTAACTACGCTAAATTATAAATTCGGCGAAATTCCTATAGACGATATCCGCAGCCGCATAATCACGCCCTGCATGTTAAAAGTTCCGCAAAACATCAGAAGCGTCTATGTGATCAACGACGCCCGCTTCTTTAATTCCGAATCGGCCAACAGTTTTCTTAAAACGCTCGAAGAACCGATTGCTAACGTCGTTTTTATATTAATTACTTCCTCCATCGATTCAATGCTTCCAACAATTCGCTCGCGCTGCCAGTTAGTGCGCTTCGACGAGCCGGACGCCGAATCGGCTAAATCTTATGCCCGCTCGCTTAAAAGCAATGCCGGCACCGAAGCTCTCGAAGTTATAATCGAAGCCGCCGGTTCCATAGGCGCGGCGATATCCGCGCTTACCTCGCCCGATGCAGCCGCGGGAGCGCAAATGCTGATATCTTTTTTAAACAAACTCGACGGCGGCCTTACCGCCCATGACGCGGCTTCAATTATAAGCAGCGTTTACGATATTAACGGATTCTGCGAAAAAGTCTATGATTTTTGTTCCGAAAATATCTTGCAATTAGAAGAACTATTTGATAGAATTGAGTCCGAATGTCTTTCAAAACAATACCTGAGGCTCGCAATTGTCAATTCGCTGTTATATCTTGCAAAAAAGTCGTCCAGACGCGATTATCAGGCAGTCTGCCACGAGCTTTCACACAGAATAGATCTCTTTTATCAAGCTCTGGAAACGAGAACGGCCGATTACATAAACGGATTTAAAAATACCATAACCGCGCCGCAGATCAAAGAGCTGCTCGACAGGGCCAAAAAAGAAAATGCCCGCAATAAAAGAGATGAATTTTTAAAAATTATTTCGCTGACCTTAGCCTCGCTCGAAAAGATATTCGTACGCTCGGCTTTATCGACGGGCAAAGCCGGGCAAACCGCGGCACCGAGCGGATTAGAAAAACTTTTCGAAAAAATAGCCGCCCTGTATTCCGGCGAGGCGCTATCGGGACCGATTAAAGTGATGACGGAGGGCCATTATCGCGACGTGGCCGCTAACATAAACGTAGAATTATATCTTGAACGCTATTTAATGTCGATAATAGAAAAATAAAGCAAGGAATGTGACGATAAATGTCTGAGACCATAGACAATAATAACAACAGCTTTAAAGACGATGCGAAAGTCGAAATCAATGCGGTTCCGGCGGCCATCGCGGATGAAACCGTTGCGGCCTTATCGGAAGCCGGAGCCGGGGTTGAGACGGGCGAAACCGTCCCCGCCGCGCCTCATGACGAAATCGACCCGCAGACCCCCGCGCCGGCCGGAAAACTTATCGCCATCCGCTTTAAAATGATGGGCGAATTTTACTTTCTTTACGACGAAGGCCTCGAACTCAAGCCGCGCGAAAAAGTCATCGTAAGAATCGCTAAAGGCAAAGACGCCGCCGAAGTGGCCATGTGCGACATTACGCCTGAAACCAAAGTAACCGACCCTCAGCTGCGGATATTAAGACGCCTTAATCCCGGCGATATCGCTCAACAGGAACGCAATATCCAGCGCGAAAAAGAGGCGTTCAAAATATGCCAGACTAAAATAAAAAAACTCGAACTGCCCATGAAACTGCTCGCGGTTAAATATACTTTCGACGGAAGCCGTATCACCTTTTATTTCAAGGCGGAATCCAAAGTCGATTTCCGTAAATTGGTGCGCGAGCTCGCGGCGGTTTTCCGCACGCGTATCGAATTACGCCAGATCGGCCCGCGCGACGAAACCGAATTATTCGGCGGCCTTGGCGTATGCGGCCGGCGCGTATGCTGCAACTACTGGTGCTGCCGCGCCAAACCCGTTATAAACCTCGATGCGCCTAAAACCCCGTTTGCCGGCCTCCAGGGCCTGCCTAATAAAGCGCTTGGCCTTTGCAGCCGCCCGCTGTGCTGTCTGCGCTATGAAGGCGACGGCGAACCATGCTGCAACAAGATAAACACTCCCGCAGTCAATTCAAAAATATCAATCGACGATCAAAACGGAGTGCTTAAATCGATAAATGAAAAAGCCAACCAGGTAAGTATTTTGATCGACGGCGAAGACGCCGAATTAAATATTTCATACGAAGATTTCCTGCTCAAATTAAACGAGGGTAAAGTCAAAAAAATATAAAAAACATTTGACATTATGCCGCTAAACATATAAAATATTAAACGACAATAAATAAGTTTAACCAGGAGGCAATTGTGCAACAACGTTTCGGATTAATAGCCGGCGCCGGAAGATTTCCGCTGATATTCGCCGAAGAGGCTAAAGCGCAGGGATTCTTCCTCGTCGCCATAGCGCTCAAAGGCATCGCGTCGGACGAAATAAACCTGCTGGCTTCACAGGTTCACTGGATCGAGATCGGTGAATTCCAGAAAATGATAGATTTACTTAAAACCGAAACGGTTACCGAAGTCATAATGGCCGGTAAAATCCCTAAAACTTATCTTTTTTCTAATATCTCATTCGACGAACGCCTCCGCAACACTCTTAAAAAAATCGAAAACAACAACGACGACTCCATATTGTTAGCCCTCGTCAGCGAACTTGACCGCGAAGGCATCACCGTCCGCGACAGCACGCTTTACTTAAAAAACCTGCTCATCGGCAGCGGCGTTATAACCGAAGGCGATCTCAACGAAAATGAGCTGCGCGACGCGCGCTTCGGATTTAATATCGCCAAACAGATCGCCGGACTCGACATCGGACAGACCGTTATAGTTAAAGACCGGGCGGTGCTCGCGGTAGAAGCTATCGAAGGCACCGACGAAGCGATTTTTCGCGGCGGCGCGCTCGGCAACGGCGGCGTAGTAGTCGCAAAAGTATCAAAGCCCAACCAGGATAAGCGTTTTGATATGCCCGTCATCGGAGTTAACACCATCAGCGTGATGGCTAAGGCCGGCGCAAAAACTTTAGTCGTCGATGCCGGCAAAACCATATTTTTAGATAAGCAAAAAGTTATAAGCCACGCGCAGTCCTCGGGAATTAAAATAGTCGCGCTTTAAATCATATCACACACGAAACAATAAATAAACAATTCGAAAATATTCTTAACGATTAGATCGGGTGGTTAATATAAAAAAAATATTTATTTCTGCAGGTGAAAGTTCAGGAGATATTTACGGCGCTAAGCTCGCCATGTCGTTTAAGGGGCTTTACAACGGCGTAAAACTTTACGGTATGGGCTTGAACCGTATGAAAGCGGCGGGCGTGCAGATCGACGAGTACGCAAAAAAGCATTCCGTAATGGGCATAACCGAAATCATAACCTCGCTCTACGCCAGTTATACAAACGTTAAAAAGTGCGCTGAGGTAATCGAGTCAGAGCATATAGACGCGGTCGTGCTGATCGATTACGCCGGCTTTAACCTTAAATTGGCCGAAGCAGCCAGACGCCTCGGTAAAAAAGTTTTTTACTTCATACCGCCTAAATTATGGGCCTGGGGCGCATTCAGAATGTCAGGACTAAAAAAAAGCGTCGATAAAATTTATTCGATATTCAAATTCGAAGACGATTTTTTCGTTAAAAATCAAATTAATTCAGTTTTTTTAGGACATCCGATATTTGACATAATAAAACTGTCGGGATTCGATTACGACGACTACCTGCTTAACGCTAAAAAAAGCGCCGGCGCGTACTGCCGCCCGAATGCAAAAGAAAGCCCGGCCGATGGAACCGGCAATCTCAAAGAAAATTACGGCGTCAAAAATAAAGTGATTTTAATGCCCGGTTCAAGAAAAAGTGAAATTTCGACTTTATTGCCCGTTATTATCGAAAGCGCCGAAGCGGTCAACAAACTTTATCGGACGGAGGCGGACGGATTCGAATTTATATTACCCATAGCGCCTTCTACCGACGAAACACTGGTTAAAAAATATTTGAAACGCGCCAAATTCGATTACAGATTCGTATATTCCGACTTCGATAAATACAAAGCCTTCAGCGAAGCAGTTTTTGCAATGGTTTCCTCGGGCACCGCCACTTTAGAGCTCGCGCTCTTCGGAGTGCCGATGGTTATTTTATATAAAGTAGCCGCGCTGACCGAACTTGCAGGACGCATCCTGCTTAAAACAAAATATATAGGCCTGCCTAACATACTCGCAAAAACTCTAGTAGTTCCCGAATTAGTCCAGCGCCAGGCCACCTGTGAAAATATTATTTATCATGCTTCAAAACTTATACCCGCAGGGCATTTACGGCAAACCGCGACAGGCGGTCTCCTCAAAACGGCGGATTATTTAAAATATGAACGCGGCCGCTCGCCGAGCGATCAGGTAGCCTCGGATATATACAGTGAGATTGGAGGCTGCTTTGAGTCCGATAAGCAGGTTTTATAAGCAATACGTCCTCAAATATTACACCCGCATTTTAATCATCGGACTTGCCTCGCTGATTGTGTCGATATCTACGGCGCTGCCGGCCGGCATCATGAAATACGTCGTTGATAAAGTTTTATTTGAAAAAAGCTCTCATTATTTATTTATGATATCCATAGGGCTTATAGTGCTCTTTATCGTCAAAGGCGTTTTTTACTATATCCAGAATTATTACACGGCCTACATCGGACAGTCAGTTCTGCGCGAGTTGCGCAACGATATATACTCCCATATCAACAGGCTGCCCATAGGCTACTTCGAAGAAAAACAAACCGGCCACATAATGGCCAGAATTACCTCGGATGTGGTTCTTTTACAAAATTTAATAGATTCGAGCATAGGCGTGGCCTCCGATATCCTCACGGTAGCCGGGCTTGTCGGCTGGATCATATACATACACTACCAGCTGGCTTTTCTGGCATTTTTAGTAATACCGTTCATCGGCTTTATTGTATCTAAATTTTCTCAGCGCGTCCGCACTATTACGCGAACGCTTCAAAATAAAGTCGGCGATATAACCTCTATTTTAAATGAAAAGATATCGGGCATCAGAACGGTTAAATCGTTTTCGAATGAATCGGTCGAAAACGATCGCTTCGCGGTTGAAACCGAAGAAAACTTCAAAATAGCCATGAAACATAACAAACTGCTGGCGATGATTCTTCCGGTTATCGAATTTTTAAACACGACCGGTATCGTAATAGTGCTCAGCGTCGGCGGTTATTTCGTAATCAAGCCCGACCCCGGATTAACGCCGGGCGAGCTTATTAGTTTTTTAACCGCGCTCGGCATGCTTTTTACGCCGATTAAAAGATTGACCAGCGCCACTAATTATTACCAGCAGGCATATGTATGCATCGCCAGGATTTACGAAATATTCGACGAACGGCCGGAAGATGAAAACGATCATAAATCCGTCGTGCTACCCGAAATAAAAGGTAAAATAGATTTCCGGGCGGTCAATTTCAAATACGCTAAATCGGAAGGCGGCATCTTCGATTTCGACCTGACGGTGAAGCCGGGGGCGATAACCGCGATAGTAGGGCCTTCCGGCTCAGGCAAAACCACGATGATGAACCTTTTAATGCGCTTTTATAAACTCGATTCGGGCGCAATCGAAATAGACGGAATAAATATCGAAAATGTGAAATTAAAATCGCTCAGATCTCAAATCGGCATCGTGCCGCAGGATTCGGTCTTATTTTCGGGCACCATATTCGATAACATTTTATACGGCAATTACGGCGCGTCAAACGAAGACGTCATGCAGGCGGCTAAAATGGCAAACGCTTATGAATTCATCGAAAAATTCCCGCTCGGATTCGACACCAAAGTCGGCGAACACGGCGTTAAACTTTCAGGCGGCCAGCGTCAGCGAATATCAATAGCGCGCGCCATACTCAGAAATCCGAAGATACTCATTCTCGATGAGGCCACCTCCGCGCTCGACGCCGAATCCGAAACCTTAGTTAAAGAAGCCCTCGACCGTTTGATGCAGGGAAGAACCACGTTTATAATAGCTCACAGGCTCTCTACCATAAAAAACGCGCACGAAATTATAGTGCTCGAAAAAGGAAAACTCGCACAGCACGGTACGCATGAACAATTAATCGAAATAAACGGAGTATATCAAAAACTTTACCAGACCTACTTCGAAAAAGAACCCGCCGTAACCGGCAATATTAGCAAACAGGCATGAACCTGAGTGACAAAGACAAAAACTAATTGACTGACAAGGCAGCTGATTATGATTAACTTAATAAAACGATTTATAGTGCCGCCCATCGGCCGTTATTTGATCAACGCGATATCTTCGACGCTTAAAATGAAGGTTATCGGTTATCAAAATTATCAGTATATAAAAGAAATGGGCAAAAAATGCGTGATCGTTTTCTGGCACGGCCAGCAGTTCTACCCTATTTATCACTTCCGCAACCATAAAATAGCCATAATGGTTAGTTTATCCAACGACGGCGAAATCCAGAACAATATACTTTCATCGTTCGGCTACGAAGTGGTACGAGGTTCGTCCAGCCGCGGGGCGGTTTCCGGCCTGATCGGGCTTATCAAAAAAATGCGCGAAGGCAGCGACGTAGCTATCGCTCTCGACGGCCCGCGCGGCCCCTATCAAACCGCCAAAGAAGGCGTCAATTATATAGCCATTAAAGAAGACTGCCTTGTCCTGCCGATAGCATGCGCTTTTAACTCATACAAGCAGTTCGGCGCCTGGGATAAATATATGCTGCCTTACCCTTACTCCAGCGGAGTAATGCTCGTCGGACGGCCGATCATGCCAAATAAACTCAATATAGCGGCCATGACGCACAAACATCTTGAAAAGCTGCTTATATCCATGAGCGAGGACGCAAAAAAAATCCTTACCGGCGATATCAAACCGGCCGCTCAGATTCGCCATAATTCAGAATCGAATCCCGCGGCCGTAATAGTTCCGACGATAAACGAAACCGAAATCATTTCCGGCGTCGACGAAAACGCCGTAAATACAGTAACGGTGACTGACACTCCCGATGCGCCGGAGCTGCCCGCCAACCTTGCAAGCGAAACCTTCCCCGCTGAAGAAGAGCCGTCCGGCGACGATTACGAAGGCCCGCAGTCAGCTGAGACAGGCATTGCCGAGACGGAAGACCACATTTATTCGTTCAAACCCGCCGGAGATGATGGCGCTGACGATGAAAACAACTTCAAAGACGGCGACAATGATAATGATAACGATAATGATAACAATAACAATAAAGGCTTAGATAAACCGGACGAAGAAAATACCTTTAACAAAAACGATAACGATGAAGAAAATATAATTAAATTGCGTAAAAAAAATAAACCGGAACTGATTGATTAAAATGCAAGACAAAAAAAAGATAATGATTATAGCCGGTGAAATTTCCGGTGACTTATACGGGCACCCGTTAGTTTTAGAACTAATGAAATCAGGCCGCCAGCTTGAAATATTCGGCATTGGCGGGCCGCGCATGAAAAGCGCCGGCATGAAAACCTATTACGATTCGTCTTCCTGGGGCACTATCGGAATGATAGAGGCCATTAAAAAACTTCCGCGCCTCTACCGGGCCTATTACGATATAAGCGATAAATTAAAACGCACCCGGCCCGACTTGCTCGTGCTCATCGACTATCCGGGCTTCAACATGCGCCTGTGCCGCTACGCCAGACAGCTGGCAATACCCACTCTTTACTACTTTCCGCCGTCTAAATGGTCGTATAACCACGAAGACGTCTGCGATGCGGCAAGAACGATAACTAAAGTGGCGGCCCCGTTCGAACATACCTTCGATATTTATAAAAAAGCCGGCGCGAATGTTGAATTCGTCGGAAATCCTTTATTGGAAATAGTTAAAACCCGAAACGAACGGACCGAGATTCTCAAAAAACTAAAAGCCGATAACGGCGAAAAAGTCATCTCGCTCCTTCCGGGAAGCCGCTCGATGGAAGTGCGCTACATGCTGCCGATTCTCGCCGAAACGGCCGCAATATTAAAATCTAAAGTCCAGAACGCCCGATTCATAATGCCGATTTCTTCATCGACCATATCGCCCGGCACCGGCATTACTCTCGAATATATTAAAAATGTAATAAACTCCTATGGCGCGGATGTTTCAGTTGAAACGGATATGACCTACGATATTCTTTCGGTATCCGATTTTTCAATAATAACCTCAGGCACGGCCACTCTTGAAGCCGCCTGCCTTTTAACGCCCATGGTCATAGCATATAAAGTTTCTCTGCTGACCGAATTATACGCGAGGCTGATGACCTCGCTTCCTAAATATTTCGGCCTGCCCAACCTGATCTTAAATAAGGCCGTAGTGCCCGAATTTATACAAAAAGAAGTCACCGCCGAAATTATTTCCGAGTCGGTCGTCAGTTTTCTTAATTCTTCGCAAAAATTAGCCGATATGAAAAACGAGCTTAAATCGGTCGTTAAAAATTTAGGCGAAATCGGCGCGACTAAAAAAGTATCCAATATGATACTCGAAATGGTTTGATCTTATTATGAACGATAAAAACAGATATCAAATGCTCAGAGCGGGCGCCGATCGCGAAGAGAAGAAAGCCGACTCTAAAATGATATTTAGAGGAAAAATATTGAATCTTCGCTTGGACGAGGTAATACTGCCTGACGGCGGCCGCGCGGCCCGCGAAGTGATCGAACACTCAGGCGCCGTGGTCGTCGTTCCGGTTTTAGATAACGGCAATATATTGTTCGTAAAACAGTACAGATATCCGGTTTCCGATTTCCTGCTCGAACTTCCGGCCGGAAAGCTCGACCGGAGCGGCGAGAACATTATAGATTGCGCAAGGCGCGAACTGCTCGAAGAAACCCGTTATTCATGCGGCAGCATCGAAAAGCTGATCGAATTTTACACCTCGCCCGGATTCTGCGACGAAAAACTTCATCTGTTCGTCGCGACCGGACTTAAACACGACCCGCAGGACGATGTTTCATGCGACGAAGACGAATTTATTTCAATCGCCGATTTTTCGCCGGACGATGCAATTAAAATGATTAGCGAAAATAAAATATCCGACGCTAAAACCATCCTCGGTATTTTATACTATAACTCTTTAGTGCGTTATAATAACCATAATCATAATAGTTGTGATAATAACGAAAATAATAATTTGATAAATTAAAAGATTATTGCCATCATTACGATGGCAATTTTTTTAACCTAAGAAAGGGGAGAATATATGACAAAGGAAAAAGAGGCCCTCGAGTACAGTATTTCATCTACCTACAAAGTAAACGACGTGATTTTTCACAAAGTCTTCGACGACGTAGGGACGGTTTTAGACGTTGGCATAACAAAGGATAACGAGAAAAAAATGACCGTCAATTTCAAAAAAAGCGGAAAAAAACGCCTCATTATGGGCGTTATTACCAAGAAATAACTTTTGAATAAAACGCCTCCGGAGGCGTCCCGCTTATACCGCCCGATAATATTTTTCAGGCGGTATAAGCTTGTTTTATTTTCAAGGAGAGTCCCGTTTAATGGATCTGGACAAAAAAATATTTAACGGCGCGGAAGCCTCGCTCATAGAGGCTGCGTTAAAAAAAGCCGAGTCGCTTAAGTTAATAAAGCCCGTCGCCGAAAATAACGCCTACCTTATATGCTCTTACGCCGGAACGGGCGTAATAACGCCTAAATGGAGCGTCAAACTATACTCGTACAGTAAAAATAAAAAAGGACATTCGCTCGTATGCACTGATATCGAAGTGCTGAAATGCTTCGTCGGCAACAATTTCAATTTCAAACCGCCCGACCTTAAATTGCTTAAAATAGACGACGCAGGCTGGGGATTTCCTCTCTGCGGCGTAATGATAGGCGCTACCGACGAAAACGAGGTCCATACCGACGTAGTGCCGGTCGAATTCTTTCAGGGCGATAACTTTACCGATAAAAAATACCTCGACGAATACAGCGCGCGCGGAGTGAAACTTATACGCGAAAAATTCAACGCCGCCCCGGCGACTCACCGCATCGAAATATGCAGCGGATTCGTTAACCGCATGCTGCGCGACGAATTGCGGCGACTCGGCTTCCACGTGCGAATAATCGAAGTTAAAGGTCTGCTGCAGGACGAACTCGAAGAACGCTTCCGGCAGTACGTCGGCGCCGAACTAAATACCGATATCTACTATGATCCAAAAGAAATCAATAAAAACGAACTGCCTAAAAAATTCCGCGAAGTTCTCGAATTCGGC
Source organism: uncultured bacterium (assembly GCA_964436235.1). Classification (GTDB taxonomy): domain Bacteria; phylum Muiribacteriota; class UBA9980; order UBA9980; family UBA9980; genus UBA9980. The sequence goes on along the minus strand of CAYTCW010000024.1, from coordinate 10,298 downwards.
AAAAAACACTTCCCGCTTAAATTAAAAACCGGCTGGCGCTCGATCGGCGAATTAAAATAACTTAACTTTGCAGCAACCCCATCCGCATAAATCATTATTATAAAAAAAGCATACTCGCGAGAAATTAAGAGAAAATATGTATAATTAAGCATACCGTTAACATATATGTTTAAAATCGATTAATAACGACTAATTAAGTTTAAAATCAGGTTTTAGCGTTTGTATTATTATCGATACTAATATATAATATATCTCAACTTGAAAACGCATCGCTGCGCATCTCGCCCGCTTATCACTTAATTGTTTCATTTTAAGTAAAGTTTTAATTCATTGTTTGATCGAAGCCCCAAAATATATAAAATAGGAGAGGTATAACATGTCCAAACAAAAAGTATCCAGAAACAAAAAAAGAATGGAAAAATATCTTGCGCCCGCTCTCGGCTGGGACGTCGAGTTTACCGTAGATAAAGCCGAAGGTTCATACGTAACCTGCGAATTCGGCAAAACCTACCTTGACTGGTCTTCAGGCACCGCCGTTAATATCACCGGCCACAGACATCCTAAAGTCATGGACGCGGTTAAAAAACAGATGGACAAACTCGTCCACTCAGGCTGCGTCTATCAATACGACTCTCTGTTAGACCTCTGCGAACGCCTCGAAAAAGTAACCCCCGGCGATATCGGCATGTTCTTCTTCTCCAACTCCGGCGCCGAAGCCGTCGAAGGCTGCATGAAAGCCGCGAAATTCGTCTCTGAAAGAAACGCCATAATCTCCTACCGCGGAGCTTTTCACGGCCGCACGATGGGCTGCGTTTCGGTCACCACTTCCAACTCCAAATACACCAAACATTATACGCCGCTGGCAAGCATCTACCGCGCTCTTTATCCGCACTGCTACCGCTGCCCGCTCGGCCTCGAACTCAAAACCTGCAATATAGCCTGCTTCAAACAATTCGAAGCCATCACCAAATACGAAGTGCCTAAAGAAGACGTAGCCGCCGTATTGATCGAACCCGTCCAGGGCGAAGGCGGATATGTCGTTCCTCCCAAAGAATATATGCAGATGCTTCGCAAATGGTGCGACGCTAATAAAGTCTTATTAATATTCGACGAAGTTCAGTCCGGCGTCGCGCGCACCGGCAAATGGTTCGCGGCAGACCATTTCGGCGTCACTCCCGATTTATTGGCTATCGCTAAAGGTATCGCATCAGGATTCCCGCTTTCAGCGGTCGCCGGCCGGCCCGCTATTATGAAAAAATGGCTTGCCGGAGCCCACGGAACCACTTTCGGCGGCAGCCCCGTTTCCTGCGCGGCCGCTTGCGCGACGATCGATCTAATCGAAAAAGAAAAACTCATCGCTAAATCCGTTAAAAATTCAGAAAAAATGATAAAACGCCTTAACAACCTCAAAGCTAAATTTAAGTTCATTGGCGATATCCGCGGCCTCGGCTATATGCTCGCTATCGAATTCGCCGATAAAAATAAAACACCCGATAAAGCTAAATGCGATGAATTCCTCGCTAAGTGCCTTGAAAATGGCCTCATAATGATCGGCTGCGGCGCAGACGGCAATATCGTCAGAATCCTGCCCGCCGTCACTTCAACCGACGCCGAAATCGAAGAAGGCCTCGCTATAATCGAAAAAACAATGAAACAAATAGCAAAATAGTTCAACAATACTCATAAACTGTAATATTTCAAATAACGAAAGGATTGGTTTTAAATGGCAAAGACAAGAGTAGTTATCATGGGCGCGGCGGGAAGAGATTTCCACAACTTCAATGTTTTTTTCAGAAATAACGACGCATACGAGGTTGTAGCCTTCACCGCCACCCAGATACCCGATATCGACGGCCGTAAATACCCGGCTGAACTTGCAGGCAAAAAACAATATCCTAAAGGTATTCCAATATACGACGAAAGCGATCTCGGCGGTTTGATCAAAAAAGAAAAAATCGACCAGGTTGTATTTGCTTACTCAGATATCATGCACGAAAACGTTATGCACAAAGCGTCATTCGTTAACGCCGCCGGCGCCGATTTCGTATTGATGGGCACTAACAGCACCATGATCAAATCCACCGTCCCGGTTATCTCGATCTGCGCCGCCCGTACCGGCTGCGGCAAATCGCAGACCACCAGAAGAGTGGCTTCCATACTTCAGCAAATGGGTAAAAAAGTCGTTGCTATCCGTCATCCAATGCCTTACGGCGATTTAGTTAAACAGGAATGCATGAGATTCGAAAAATACAGCGACCTCGATAAATACAAATGCACCATCGAAGAACGCGAAGAATTCGAACCGCACATCAACAGCGGTATCGTCGTTTACTGCGGCGTCGATTACGAAACCATTATCCGCCAGGCTGAAAAAGAAGCCGACGTTATCCTCTGGGACGGCGGAAATAACGACTTCCCGTTCTACCACTCCGATTGCGAAATAGTTGTCGTTGACCCGCTTCGCGCAGGTCACGAAGTTATGTATCACCCCGGTGAAACCAACATTCGTCGCGCCGATGTTATCGTTATCAATAAAATCGACTCGGCTTCCCCTGAAGAAGTCGAAGAAGTTCGCGCAAACGTACGCGCCGTCAATCCCGACGCTATAATCATCGATGCCGCTTCTCCGCTTACCGTCGATAATCCCGAACTCATCCGTAACAAATCGGCTTTGGTCATCGAAGACGGCCCGACACTCACCCACGGCGAAATGCAAATAGGCGCAGGCGTCGTAGCCGCCATAAAGTACGGCGCGCGCGAACAGGTTGACCCGCGTCCATACACCGTCGGAACCATCACCGAAACTTTCAAAAAATATCCCGAAATAGGCGCGCTCCTTCCGGCTATGGGCTACTCGCCAAAACAAATCAAAGACCTTGAAACAACGATCAATAAAACTAAATGTGAGGTCGTTATAATAGCCACCCCGATCGATCTCAGAAAGATAGTTAAAATAAATAAACCTGCCGTACAGGTTGGATACGAACTCCAGGAAATCGGAACGCCCAACTTAGAAACCGTTTTACACAACCACCCGATGCTTTGCGGCTGCAAAAGCGCAAAATGCGCGCCTAAAGCCAAAAGCGTCAAAGGCAAAAAATAACAATTAACGCTCGATCGGCCGCCCGCCATGCTGCATAGCTAAAACAGCCAATGTGACAGGCCCGGCAGAGTCGTAATTAAATAAAATCACAGCGCGGCGATTTAAATAAACGCCGCGCTGTGTGAAATAAAAGGAGTAGTAAAAATGTCAGTTAATCTCAAAGGCAGAGACCTTTTATCGATGTTAGACCTTAGCACCGAAGAAATATACCAGATACTCGAAACCGCTTCCAACTTGAAACTTAAACAATACACCGGCGAAACCCATCACCTTCTTAAAGGTAAAACCCTCGGTATGATATTCGAAAAATCATCTACGCGCACTCGCGTTTCATTCGAAACCGGCATCTATCAGCTCGGCGGCTACGGCCTCTTTTTGAGCTCAAACGACCTGCAGATAGGCCGCGGTGAACCTGTTAGCGATACTGCATCCGTTCTCAGCCGCTATCTCGACGGCATCATGGCGCGCGTATTCAAACACCAGACCGTCGCGGATCTCGCTAAATACAGCCGCGTGCCGGTTATTAACGGCCTCTGCGATTACGAACACCCGTGCCAGATACTCGCCGATTTCCAGACAATTATGGAAAAGAAACGCAAGCTCGAAGGCCTCAAACTCACATACGTCGGCGACGGAAACAATGTCTGCAACTCGCTGCTTTTCGGCTGCTCGCTCGTCGGAATGAATATATCTGTCGCTTCGCCTAAAGGCTACGAACCCGCTAAAGAAGTAGTAAAAAAAGCCGCCGAACACGCCGCCAAATTCGGCTCGAGCGTCGAAGTTACCAACAGCGTTGAAAAAGCCGCCAAAGACGCCGACGTCATCTACACCGACGTTTGGGCTTCCATGGGCCAGGAAAAAGAACAACAGCTGCGCGTCAAAGCCTTCGAAGGCTTCCAGGTAAATTCGAAAACCATCAAAACCGCTAAAGACGACTACATATTCCTGCACTGCCTCCCCGCGCACCGCGGCGAAGAAGTTTCCGCCGAAGTTATCGATGGAACGCATTCGGTAATATACGATGAGGCCGAAAACCGTCTCCATGCACAAAAAGCCGTTATGGCGCTTTTAATGTAATTAACATTTTCATAAACAGGGATGAGCGCGGACGTTTATCACGGCGTCAAACCAATCAAGCTGACGCCTGCGGCCGTCCCGCTTCCCCCTCCTGCTCCGGCCGCGCATCGGCTTCGCTCCGCACGCGATGCGCCGAAGAATTCTGACCCCGCTTTATTATAAACTTTTAATTTATATCACCAAGCCGTTCTAAAATTAAACTGCAACAAACATAGCCACTCGAATATACATAATGTTATCATCAACCGATAAATTATAAAGAGGTGCTGAATGTTTAAATCAGTCTATGCGTTAAGAGGCGATATAATAAAAATTAAAACACCTTATAATTCCAAAATAATCGCTGAATTAAAAAAAATCAAGGGCTATCGCTACGCCGCGGAACTCGGCTGTCTTGTTATCCCTAACACTTATGATAATTTTATTAAAATGACCGAAGTTTTCCGGCTGTCAAATATCGATATCGATGATTATGATCTTACGCCCGAAAGCGCGGCGAAGCTCGTCATAAACGAGGCAGCAGAGGCTAAAACTACTCCGCCGGATAATAATTCGCGCGCCGCCAGTTCATATAAACCCAGACGAAAAAAAGATATAAGACCGGCTGAAGCTATTCCAATTTTTAACTCGGAAGATAACTTCTACGATGACTTTGAAGACGAATCCGCATATGCTGCGCATGAATCATACTTTGACATTACTCGAGAAAACGAAACTGAAAAAAATACGCTCATAACCCGAATCGATGAAGCCGTTATTTTAAATAATCCAAAAAAGGTTGCCGGAAATCTTGCCTTCTCAAACGAAATGCCGGAAATTTCAAGCCGCGACCGCGACGAAAAAGCGGCCCGCGAAAACGCCATTGATAAACTCGAAAACGAACTTATATCGAGGCGTTATAGTAAATCAACGATCAAATCTTATATTTATCATGTTGAAAAATTCATCGAATTTATAGCTAAACCTTCCTGTTACACAACCGAAGACGATATTAAATCATATGTACTTGCTTTAGCCAAAGATAGCGATTTTTCAACCTCAACGATGAATATAGCCATTAACGCAATTAAATTTTTCTTATCCGAAGTGCTCGAAAAAAATTATATCATAAGCGTAATCAAGCGGCCGCGCAAAGATAAAAAACTGCCGGTCGTCCTCAGCTGCGAAGAAATAAAAAAACTGCTTGGCGCCGTTAAAAATTTCAAACACAACCTGCTGCTTAAAATCATCTATTCAAGCGGTCTGCGAGTCGGCGAAGCGGTGAACCTTAAATTCGCCGATATCGACTTTGACCGGCGCTTATTAAAAGTCCGCTCCGGCAAGGGGCGCAAAGACCGTTACACAATAATTTCGAACGCGGCGCTCGACGGGCTCAAAATTCATATGCAAAGTTATAAACCCAATGACTGGATATTTCCGGGGACGGACGCTAACAGCCCTATTACGACGCGCACAGCCGAATATATTTTCAAAACCGCCCTTAATAAAGCGCAAATTAAAAAGGACGCCGCCATACACGCTCTCAGACATTCTTTCGCCACGCATCTTCTCGAAAGCGGAATCGATATCCGCTATATCCAGCAACTGCTCGGCCATGTCAATTTAAAAACAACTGAAATTTATACGCACGTAAGCACCAAACATATTGATAAAATAGTCAGCCCGCTTGATAATATAGTATAGTTATTTTTTTACGGCCGCCAGGGAACGAAAATACGATTCAATTTTAAATAATTTCAGGTAAACACCCCGTCAAGCTCACCCGCCTGAATTTTTATTCAGCACGCGCCACTCTGTCATAATCAATAAAACCGGCCCGTCCGCTTATATTCCAAACACCGCATAATTCAGCGCCGGTTTTACCGATGACTAAAAGCGAATTTTTTTTCGCACATCATCCACTTTTTACATATAAAACGAATTTTTTTTCTTCCACTAAACCATATACTTTTTAAAAAACGAAATTTTCATCATAAAATCAACTTAATTAACCATTTTCAACCATCTCACTCCCCACCCACCATCCGACAGAATTCCATTGCACGAAATTTTCATCGCGTATTAAAGCGTTATCTGAAAGGCGCCTGGCCGACGAGGATTCTTCATTCAAAACCATCTCTGTACGCGGTGCGCTCGGTTGCACCTCGCACACCGCTAACATATATAACAACAATAATCGACAAGAACGATTATCAATTTTCAAAATATTAATGAAATATTGCTTGACAATTATCAATTTATTCATTAAAATAAACAAAGAATTTACTTTATATTAAATTATTTTGAACTATAAACGGGGGAACTTATTTATGTATAAAAAAATACTTTTCTTATCAATAGTAACCATATTATTTTTTTCGAATATTCTCTTTGCGCAAACCACAAATGATATTACTTTGAAGCCCGGGTTCAATTTTATAAGTTTTACCAATTTAATTACTTTAAATCCGACTGAATTTAAAGCCTTAAATACCTCAATAGAAGATGTGTTTTTATTCAGCTCATCGGCCGGAAGTTTTTTAAGCGCATCTGAAGGCACGTTATCATCGTTATCCGCCGGAAAAGGCTATATTATTAAAAGCAATGCTTCATCAGACATCAAAATTAGCATTTTCGGAAATGTCATAACTACGATTAATTCTTTAAACCTCAAAACAGGCTTTAATCTTGTTGGATTTTCACAAGTGCCAGTCACGTTTACTTTCGTAAAATTAATGACCGATAATTCAATCATTAAAGGATGTTATAAATGGTCACCAACCGCAGGCACATTTATTCAAGTAATCCGAAACGAATCAGGCGTTATTACGAAAATCGATGGCGTAGATCCTACAATCAAAGCCGGCGAATCCTATTTTATAAACCTTTACGCCGATTCCGCTCTAACTTATGACAACACCACGATTACTCTTAATCCGGCTTCGTTCAATACCCCCGTCACTCCAATATCTAAGGTTGCTAATCCCATTATAACCCCGAACGGCGGCACTTTTTCGGCTTCACAATTAATAACCATTTCCTGCGTTACCGAAGGCGCAAGCATTTACTACACAATAGATAACGATTCTGCCACTCTATACAGCGCTCCTTTTAACATAAGCAAAACTTGTACAATAAAAGCAACCGCAAGCAAACCAGGTTGGAATAATGCCGACTTAGTCACTGCGACCTTTTCTTTAGCGTTCAATCCAGAATTAGAAATAACGGGCTCTTTACCCGCATCAGCCTTAACCGCTCCAAAAAGTAATATTAATTATGCGGCCGCTATCGGCACAAAAGGTTGTTCAATAGCCGTAGTAAGATCAGATGCAGAAAATATCGAAATCGGAACAGTAACGATCAGTTCAAACACCTATAAAGCCAATATTCCAATTAACGATAATAATTTTACCGCTCTCATCATAATCAAAGATAACCTCGGGAGAGTTCTCTTTAGAAATATGCTTGGTAAAACTATAACAAAATCAGAACTGCCTACTTCCGCAACAAAAATCATAATACCTAATATCAATATCGACGCCACATCAACCGCAATGGCTTTACTCGCCAAAGAAAAAAATGTCGAAATAAGTAAAATAACCTCTATCACTGCAACAGACTTTCAAAACGGCATCGCAACAAAAACTTCAAACATATCTTCTGAAATATCCCAACATTTTTCATATTCACCCACATTAATTTCCGAAGTCGCTAAAGCAGTAAACACCGTTTCGACAGCGTCTTTATCAGGAAATGTCAGCACCACTACCGTCCCGACTAACATTTCAACCGCTACGGAGCTTTTGTCATCTTTTGTCAAAGTTATAAAAGAACCAACCCTACAGACGATCATAACACAAAACAAATTAGCGACCTCAATAACCTTATCGGCAGAGCAAAAAATCGATTCGGCAACTACTACAATTGACCCTATATTAAAAGTCAAAGCGCCTGTTTTTTCAAATATGGGTGGTACTTTTTTAAACAATCAACAAGTCACTTTATCATGTCCTACGCCTGGAGCCACAATAAAATATACAATTGATGGAACCGCACCTTCATCTATAAACGGTTTAATTTACACATCATCATTACTTATTGAACAAACAAAACAAATTAAAGCAATAGCGATTAAAAATGATATGTTAGATTCAGATATTGTTATTGCTAATTACGTTATTTCAAAACCAGCTTACGATATTGCTGATTATTTTCCTTTAGTCATAGGAGCGAAATACATCTATTCTACAGGATATGGAATAAAAAATGCAGAAATTATTGGCACGAGAAATATTGCAGGCGTAAACGCAATAAAATTAGGTACAATAGACAATTACGAAGATTATTATATAGACGATACTGGTTTTTATAAATGTAGCGACCAAAGAATAATTTTCGATGATCTAACAAAACCATTTAAAATTTCTTCCCGAACTCCTAATCTCAACGAAGAATTTATAACCTATACAAGCAGTGTTAAAAATCAGCATCAATACATAATAACCTCTAAATTCAAAGGTAAATCTGCCTTTAGAACCTTCAATCAATATTATAATGATGCATTAAATTTTGAAGTGACAATTAATAACGTTACCAAAAACATTCAAAACATTCTTACAGTCGTTTACGCAAAAAACATTGGAGAAATTTCATTTTCTAACACAATTGGAACTTCATTTATTAATTATGAATTTCTGGTATCTTACACATCGAATAATGTTAATATCACTCAAAATAAAAAAGATTGGACGATTTTAATTTATTCATGTGGCGATAATTACTCATATAACGATATATCATATGGCTTATATCAAGAATTAGGAGGGTTTACAAATTCTAATGTCGAAAAAAATATTAATGTAGTTTTTCAAATCTCGCCTTCATCTAGATACTTCTTGAGTAATTCAATCGCCACAGCAAGGGGCTGCTTATTTGATAATAATCTAAGCGATAATTTGCGCATCTATGGAAACGGATTCACAACAAATACCGGCAATCCAAACGAATTTTTAAATTTTCTAAATTGGGGAATAACTGCTTTTCCGGCCGAAAAATACGCAATAATAATTTCAGCACATGGTTCTGGAGTAATTACTCATCTCTACTCCCCCAAACTTTCTTTAAGTCCTAATAAGGCTGTTGCTTATGACGATTCAAGCCATGATTCATTAACATTGTTTGAGTTAAAAGATGTTTTCAATCAAATCAAAACTAAAATCAACAAAAAAATTGATGTTGTATGTTATTCGGCCTGTATAATGGGAATGTTTGAAGTTGGTTATCAGTTTAAAGATTCTGTAGATTATATTGTGTCTTCAGAAGCCAATGTTAAAGGTGTAGGAATAAATACGGCATTATTATCAAGTAAAATATTAAAATCATCCGTACCATTATCGTCATTAGATATGTCAAAACACATTGTCGATTCTTACATTGACTCCCCCACGCTTACAGGTCAAGATATGACTATGTCTGTAATGAATTTAGCATATGCACAAAACGTATATAAAGCGATCAATAATATTGCTTTAAATTTATTATATTTTATAAACCAAAACGAAGCTTCCGCTTTTGTCTCGGCTTTATTTCAAGTCCAACGCTACGGGCCCCTTAATAATCCTTCATACTCCAATAGTTATATAGACATGTACGGTTTTGCTTCTCTTATAAACTCAAAACTTTCCGATGGAACATTAAAATTATTGGCTCAAGAACTATTAAATACATACTCTTCATTTGTTCCATACAATAGATCTCAAGGACTAAAATATTACCATTCTAGTGGCGTTTCAATTTTCTTGACCGATTCATCAAGCTCCTGGATAAATAATAATTACAACAACATCCAATATGGTTTAACAGATTTTGGTAATTTAAATTCATGGAAAAAATTCAATGATGAATGGGCTAAAATATTATATTTTAATGGTTTTTAAATCATTTTACATTAAACCGAACTAATAATTCTGACACAATGTCACAACGGCGCGCGTCCTTGCAGGCCGCACCGCCGTTGTGAAAAAGGCTAACCGCATCTTACAGCAGTATTTCAAAACTTCCTCGTTTTATATTATAACTCAATGCAATTTAAACAAGAGCCAGGCGCCCTTCAGATAACACGCGAATGGGCGCTACGTCG
>CAYTCW010000023.1:0-41417 GCA_964436235.1 uncultured bacterium | reverse complement strand
CACGATTAGTGGTCGGTTCGACGGCTTTGGCTATTATGCCGACCTGCCCTGCGGTCTTCATTACTCCTCTTATGATAGGATTTATCGCGACGTCGGTCAAAAGCGGCTCGTTGTTCAAAGCGTCGCGGCACAGAGAAAATGGAAGGTTGACGCCGCCGACGCTCTGCTCGAATTTATAAAGCGTGTATATAACGTATTCAACATCTTTATTAATATTTTGCGTTTTATAGCGCTTGATCTGAATATTGGTATAACGGTCGTTATCATCGAAATTAAGTATGGCCACGGCCTCCCTGATATCTTTTTCAAAATTAAGGAGAGCTAAGCGGGTGTCGCGCAAATTATCGGCCTGGGTATTAGCCGTATCGGTATTTCTGAGGCTGCCCATAAAAAAGTTGATCAGTATTATGAAAAAAACGGAAAAAACAGCCACAGCTATAAGTAATTCAGCCAGAGTGAAAGCCCTCTTAGATACTTTGAAAATATTAAATTCCGTTATTTTTTTAATTTTAATCGCCGTCATATTTTTTCCTTATAAACCGCCCCGGAAGGGCGGAAATGCGTATTTACCTACTGATAAATTTTATTGGTGACTATAGTGTAGAGCGTATATTTTTTTTCACGCTGCGCGTTGTTACGGTCTATATCGGCTTCCGCCCACTTAACTTCGACGAATATTTGTATCCTCGATATGAGTCTTTTATATTCAGGCGAAAAATAACCGCCTGGATACTTGGAAGGATCCGGTTTTTCTTCCGGAAAAAATGAAATGCGCACGTAGCGCTTAAAATTTGGAAAATAAGGTATCGTTTCATAGTCTTCGAAACGCTCATAAATCTTCCAGGCAGGAGCAAAAGGCGACCAGTCGGTGCCGGGGTTGGATTCTTCTTTGATTAATTCGAGAAGCCTTTCGTATTCTCCCCATTTTTTAACTTCCGCGGCCGGATTAACCGGAGTTATAACTCCGCCGAATTTATATTCTTCGAGTTTCGTAAGCGCGAGATTAGCCGCATGAAGCGCGTTCACGCTTTTCAAGTTAGCCTGCGTGGTATAGCGGTAGATCATTATTATAGGAATTATCGAAAACGAAAATATAGCTATAGCCATCAATATTTCAAGCAGGGTAATGCCGCGCCCGCCGCATCGCATATTTTTATTAAATATGCCGCATATTGAATATGAGTCGGGTTTAAGCCGGAATATGTTTTTAAAATTTAGAATACGCATTTTTTCACCGCTCGTTTATTTATTCGCCAAGCGTGGCGAGTTTTCCTTTTATTTCACCTTTAAGCTGTCTGATGCCTTCGACTTCCGCCGGATTTTTTTCAACTTTTTCGAGAACTTCAAGATATTTAAAAGTTGAAACGTAATACTTACGCTCGTCGTTTTTCTGTTTATAAAGCGCGGCGAGTTTTTTAAACGCTAAAAGCCTTATGGTCATATTATTTGGTTCTTCTTTGATGGCAAGAAGAAACGAATCGATGGCTTTATCGTAATCCTGGCGACCGGCGGCTTCGAGGCCCTGCTTGAAGTAATTTCCGGCGCGCCCGTTCATGCCCGAAATAAATTCGCGCCTTTTCTGTTCAGACTCCTGAAGGATCTGCTGCTGCTGTTCGTACTCCTGATAATAGCTTTCAAAGTAATTTTCGGCCTGTTGATGAGTAAGCAGACGCGGCGAGGCCGGAGCGGACGAAGCGCCCCACATCGAAGTTTTGCCCGCACCGGTTTTTGTTTTTTCGGCGCCGTCAAGTTCGTTTATATTGACCATCCGCGTCGAATCGCTTTTAAGGCGGTCGCGCGCGGGCGACATAACCTTGATTATCGTGTACGCGGTAAGCAATACCGCGATTATAAGACCAACGAAAATTATCGGTTTATTGTTTTCCATATTCAACCTTTATTACTTTATAGCATCTTGAGTGTAGTTGATAATTTTAGGCGTTATAGCTACCACTATTTTATCCTGAGATTTGGCAAGATCATCGAATATCTGCGTCCATACCTTATCTTCGAGCAAAGCCATTTCGTCGGGCAGGTACTGAACGTGATCGGTGGCCCCTATTTTTTCGGCGACCAGATTTCCTTTAACTATGGTGTACATCTTGTTCATATCGTTGCCGAACCATGAATCGTCGCCGAACTCTGATTTAACGCCATTTTTAGCATAAAGATAAACCTGCAGCTCCATATTTTTATCGCGGGTCGAAAAAAGTGATTTTAGCACGTTGCTTTCAGCGAATTTATCGTCTTTGGTCGAACGCAAAACTATTTTACCGGTTTCTTCGCCCGGATATGACGGCGATTTCGTGCCGAGCGCGACTAATTGAAGCGAATTATAAGCGCCGTTATGACGAGAATTTGCGGCGTATTCCCCGGCGGGATACTCATAAGCCTCGGGTATGCCGGAACGGTCGTCAGGGTGCCTTAAAAGTTCGTTGCCGATATAGATGTTACCGGTAGCGACTATAACCCCGCGCCCCTGGTAGTAACCTTCTATATGAACGTCGCCGTCGACGAATTCGTAACCTTTGAGCTGTATCGCATATGACGGATTAGCTAAAGCCGCCTGTTTACCGGTTTTAATTTTGAACAGATCTTTGATCGGCCCGAGCAGTCCTTTAGACGAAGGCGCAGCGGCCCACGGCCCCCAGCCGTAATATTTTTTTACTTTACGCGATTCTAATTTATTGCCGACTTTATAAACGACGGTATCGTTAGCCGTATGTTTCTTTTGAGATATACGGCTATAGACCGAAGGCTCGAGCACGCCGATTATTTTATCTTTCGGGTATTTGGCATCGAGTTCGGGACGGGCATCGACGGGGCCGTTATACCAGGAATTTTTATCGCCGGCGGAACCCGGGGTTATGTAAGACTCGGTAATAACCTGTCCATTAAAAGCGTAAGTGCGCTTGATATCGCCATAAAGCTGATTGGGCGTAATGTCTTTTTTACTTTTAAAACCTATGGCAACGAAAAATTTCTGCAATGAATTGAGCGGATCGAAGCCGGTAAGATCGGTATTGCCCCGGCTGCCGCCGTCTTTAAATTCTTCGTCGAATTCTTTGATAGGCGAAAATGCGCCGCCGGTAAAAAGACTGGCTAAAGACGATAAAATTTTACGATGCTCTTTAAGGTTAGTCAATTCGACATTAGCGTCAACCTTATCATTGGAAAGTTTGTCTATCATGGAGATGCGGGTTTCGAAAGCGCCGAACCAGGAAGGATCGGCCTCTTTATTAATGGGAATGGTAAAATCTCTCATGAACACTTTGTAGCCGTTCACAAAGAAATGCTGGGGCACGTAACGGCTGTTAATAAAATTTTTAAATTTACGCCACAGGCCGGAATTACCTTTATCGCGGCGGCCGGGAATGGTTTCGGGCGTGAGATTATTAACGTAGAGGACATGGTCGAACTGAATGGGAATATCTTTGAAAAGAAAGACTTCTTTTTCGACCTCAACCTTTCTTTTTATATTTTTATACTTCGCGACACTCGATATTTTAACGGTGCCTATTTTGCGGTACTCGTCTATTTCTTCAGACAATTTATAAGAAACGGTAAGCGATAAAATAGAGCCGCCGGATATTTTAGACGCGATCTCAGCGTCGAGCGGCTTTTTAAGCTCCTGGCAATAAGCCGACATTTCGTCGCGCTGGTCCGTAAAAGGCACGCTGAAAGTGAATTCTTTTTTTGTAGCGAATAGTTTATTCCAGCCGACATTAGCGGAATCGTTGACGAAATCGTTGACGTTATTTTGCAAAACGTACATAGCGTGTTCGACGCCGGCTTCGGCTATATAATGGGCGGTCGATGATTCTACGTAATTAAAAGCCTGCTGTGATTCATTACGCATCATGTAGATTATGGTGAAACCGAGCAGCATAAGTATTAATACCATTATCATTGTAAATATCATGGTCGAGCCGGATTTAAAGTTTTTTTCGGGCACAGGCCGTGAAGTGCGTTGAGATAAAAATAATGTTGAAAATAATTCGTTAATAAACATAAAACATTCACCTGCCTTATTTTCTCTATTGTATTGATTATACAAAAAATACGGGCATATGTCAAGAACATTAGTTGCAGGCTGATTAACTTTTAAAATTTTATTAAAATTCATAAATTTAACTGGACTTTTTAACGGAATTAAATTATAATTACTGGGAGTAAATACAGTATTCAGCATGCAGTTCTTAATATTAAAAGATAAGGGGAGAAAGGTATGAGCAAAAGAATTCACAATTTTAACGCGGGTCCCGCAGCGCTTCCGCTCGAGGTATTAGAAGAGGCGCAGAGAGATTTTATAGATTACAAAGGCAACGGACTTTCGGTCCTTGAAATGAGCCACCGCGACAAGGTTTACGATACAATATTAAAAGACGCCGAAAACGATCTCAAAGAATTATATTCGATTCCCGATAACTATACGGTTTTATTCCTTCAGGGCGGAGCCACCTTACAATTCGCGATGGTGCCGCTTAACTTACTCGCCGACGGCCGTTCAGGCGATTATATAAACACGGGCACCTGGTCCACTAAAGCTATCGAAGAGGCGCAGAAGCTCGGTAAAAAGGCAAACGTCATAGCTACAAGCGAAGATAAAGCGTTCACCTATATTCCAAAAGATTTTAAAATAACGCCCGATGCTGCTTATCTGCACATAACCTCGAACAACACCATCCGCGGCACTGAATGGCAGTCCTATCCGGACACGGGTGCCACCGATCTTATTTGCGATATGTCATCCGATTTCTGTTCGCGGCCGGTCGATATCAAAAAATTTGCTTTAATTTACGCTGGCGCGCAAAAAAACGTCGGTCCCGCCGGCTGCACCGTCGTAATAATCAGAAACGATCTCATCGCCAAAAGCCCGAAAAACATACCCACAATGTGCAATTATTCCATAATGGCAAAAGAGCCTTCATTGTACAACACGCCGCCCTGCTATTCGATATACGTAATAGGCCTCGTCCTTAAATGGCTCAAAAAGAACGGCGGCCTTTCTAAAATGCACGAAGTCAATGTGCAAAAAGCTAAAGTTCTTTACGACAGGCTCGATAAAAACGATTTTTATCGCGGCACGGTAGAAAAAGACAGCCGCTCGCTCATGAACATTCCGTTCAGGCTTAAAAATGAATCGCTCGAAGAAAAATTCATCAAAGAAGCTAAAGCGGCCGGCATGATAGGCCTTAAAGGCCACCGTTCGGTCGGCGGCATACGGGCTTCATTTTATAACGCGGTCCCGATGGAATCAGCTAAAGCGCTGGTGGCTTTCATGGACGAATTCGAAAAAAATAACGGGTAATTACGAAGCAAAGTAATTTTAATAACCCGAAAAGTATATAGAGTGATTTAAAAACTAAATAAAATAAAACCGGACGAAATTACGCGCCACAGATAATTTTGTCCGGTTTTATTTTTAGAGCGAATGCCGCCGGCAGAATGCTTAAATTTTTAATCCGAATCAAAAATCCTATTCACTGACAGATTTCACTTGCCCGAAATAATTTCGTGCGGTTATCGTACTTGATATTTAATGTTCTAATATTTTCTTTACAAATATAAAAATTTATGATATCATTTTTGCGTTCAGCGTCTTAATCATGCGCAGGCAAATATTTTAGGCGCGAATTAGTGAGAAAATCACTAAAATTATAAGGAGGAGTTTATGCCAAAGTCTGGTAAAAACAATTTTATCAACCGTAAACCCCGGGGAAAAAGTTTTTTAAAGAAAAATTTCCACTATATCATTGCGTTATTGACCATCGCTCTGATAGTTTTTTTAGGTAATCTGAGCACGCCCATACAGGCGCAGAACGCAGTTGAAACTCAGGCCCCCGCTGCCGTTCAACCCGCGGCCGCTCCCGCCGCGGGTGAAGTTCCGTCCGCGGTTCCAGCTCCCGCCGGCGCTCCCGCAATCTCTCAGGCCCCGCCCGCGCAGCCGGTCAAAGAGGCCAAAGTTCCTCTTTTCTGGTGGATCGCACCGATCGCATCTTTACTCGCGCTTATTTTCGCTATATATTTTTATAAAGCCATGATGAGCGCCAACCCCGGCAGCGCGCGCATGCAGGAAATCGCGGGATTCGTCCGCGAAGGCGCAATGGCTTACCTCTTCCGCCAGTATAAAATAGTTTCGCTCGTGTTTCTGGTCCTCGTCGCTATACTTACAGCGCTTGCATACATGGGCGCGCAGAATCCGTTCGTTCCTCTGGCATTTCTCACGGGCGGTTTCTTCTCGGGCCTCTGCGGTTATCTCGGCATGAAAACCGCCACCAACGCTTCTTCGCGTACAGCGCAGGGCGCGAGCGAAGGATTAAACCGCGGCCTCACCGTCGCGTTCCGTTCCGGCGCCGTCATGGGCCTTGTAGTAGTAGGTTTCGGCCTGCTAGATATCTGCATCTGGTTCTGGCTCCTTGATAAAGTGGTTTTCACGGCCCAGCATATGGCCAACGGCCTGAGCATGTTCGGCCTTAATTTCGTTCCCGCCGGCTGCACCGAAGTGCATAAGTGGTCCGAAATAACTACTACCATGCTCACCTTCGGCATGGGCGCTTCAACGCAGGCGCTTTTCGCCCGCGTAGGCGGCGGCATCTATACTAAAGCCGCTGACGTAGGCGCCGATCTCGTCGGCAAAGTCGAAGCCGGCATCCCCGAAGACGATCCGCGTAACCCCGCTACCATAGCGGATAACGTTGGCGATAACGTGGGCGACGTAGCCGGCATGGGCGCCGACCTCTATGAATCCTTCTGCGGCTCTATACTCGCTACCGCCGCTCTCGGCGCGGCAATCGGCTCTGAAATGGGCGACCCGACGGCCTCGATTAATTACATCGTCGCCCCGATGATAGTCGCGGCGCTCGGCACGGTTCTTTCAATAATAGGAATGTTCATGGTTCGCTGCCGTGAAGGCGCCGATCAGGTCGAGCTTTTACGCGCACTGTTATTCGGCACGCTCGGTTCGTCAGTGCTTATAGTAGCCGCCGTCGCCGGCATGGCGCATTACGGCATGATCAGCTGGGGTCTCTTCGGCTCGGTCGTCGCCGGCCTTTTTGCCGGCGTTCTTATCGGCCAGTCAACCGAATATTTCACATCCGATTCATATTCTCCTACGCAGGGCATAGCTAATCAGGCAAAAATGGGCCCCGCTACGGTCATTATTGACGGCCTTGCGGTCGGCATGTTTTCAGCCGGCTGGCCGGTCGTCATAATCTGCGTCGGCATTCTGTTGGCATTCGGCCTTCCGGGCGGCTTCGATAACTTCAGCGTCGGCCTTTACGGCGTCGGCTTCGCCGCCGTCGGCATGCTTTCAACGCTCGGCATTACTCTTGCAACCGACGCTTACGGCCCGATAGCCGATAACGCTGGCGGCAACGCTGAAATGGCTCATCTGCCCGCCGAAGTTCGCCAGCGCACCGACCTTCTTGACGCGCTCGGCAACACAACGGCAGCTACTGGAAAGGGCTTTGCCATAGGTTCGGCGGCGCTGACCGCCATGGCCCTTCTTGCGGCCAATCTCGAAGAAGTAAAGATCTGGGCGATCCGCTACGCCGAACAATCGGCCGATAAAATGTTTCATTTAAAAAGCCATGTTTTCAGCATCGAACAACTAAAAAAAATGGGCGTTCTTGATTTCGTTGACGCCTTCGACGTTCATCTTCTCAACCCGTATGTGTTATGCGGCCTTTTCCTCGGCGGCATGATGGCTTTCTTATTCTGCGCAATGAGCATGAAGGCCGTCGGCCGCGCAGCCGGCTCGATGGTAGAAGAAGTACGCAGACAGTTCCGCGAAATCCCCGGCATACTCGAAGATAAAGCGCGTCCCGATTACGCAAGCTGCGTCGCTATTTCAACGGCCGGCGCACAACGCGAAATGATCATACCTTCGCTTTTAGCTATCGCGGTTCCCGTCGCAACTGGCTTAGTTCTCGGCATCAGCGGCCTTATCGGCCTGCTCGCCGGCGGACTTGCGACCGGCTTCGTTCTGGCTACGATGCTCAATAACGCCGGCGGCGCATGGGACAATGCTAAAAAGTATATAGAAAAAGGCAACCTCGGCGGCAAAAAACTGCCCGATGGCACTAAAAATCCCGTTCACGGCGCGGCGGTTATCGGCGACACGGTCGGCGATCCCTGTAAAGACACCAGCGGCCCGTCGCTTAACATTCTCGTAAAACTTATGAGCATGGTCGCGATAGTATCGACGCCCGTGTTCCTCAAGTTCGGACCTGCTATCCAGGCAATGCTCGGACTTCGTTAAACCGTACGGCAGCGCGGTCTATTAAAGACCGCGCCGCGACATCAGTCAGTTTAATATATCCGATTAATCCGCTTATTAAAGCAGATTAAATAAAATAAAAACAAGGCCTTATATTTCTGGCCTTGTTTTTATTTTATTTAATTTTTAGTTTATTATGGACTAAATTATTATAGTAAAAGTCATTAATAAAACGAATTCCGCACTCCGGACCTTAGCTTTTACCGAGCCTTTTTTTCAAAGCTTCAAGTTCGTTATCGACTTTATCGTTACTTTCGAGTTCTTCAAATTTCTTCTTTATATCGATATCGGGATCGCCCAGTTCCTCAACGGCTTCGGCTTCGGCTTCGGCGTAATTGACTTTCTTTTCCATCCTATCGAAGGTTTCAAATGCAGAAGTAGAGCTGGCATTGAATTTGCCGACGTTTTCGTTGATTTTTTTTGACGCTTCAGCGTTTTTCAGGCGGGCAAGCAAAACTTCTTTTTTACGCTTCGCTTCTTCCATTTTAGATTCAAGGGCTGCGCATGAGCTTTTGAGCGCGTCCACATTTTTAGTCATGGTTTCGAGCTGATTTTTAAGATCTTTAGCGGATTCGCTCTGTTCGTTTTTACGCTTCAGCGCTTCTTTAGCTAAAGAATCGTCGCCTTTTTCGATGGCTATGATGGCCTTTTCCTCCCAATAATCAGCCTGTTTGGCGGTTTCTTCGCATTTATCTTCGAGCATTTTCTTATCACGGATAGCTCGTGCCACCGCGACTTTTGTTTCACGAAGACTTTCCTGCATTTCAACGAGCGTCTGATTGATCATTTTTTCAGGATCTTCCGCACCGTCTAACAGAGCATTGATATTAGAAGATAAAATGGACTGCATTCTCGAAAAAATACTCACTATAGCACCTCCAGAAATTTTTAGGTAAATTGTTAAATAGCATATCGTGGAGTTAAAAATTTTATCGACTTAAAATTCAGATATACGGTGAAACCAGAACTATAAGACTTTATTCACTTCTTCAGCTATTTTTGCCTTAGGCTGCGCGCCGACCATAGTCGATTTTATTTCGCCGCCTTTAAAAACCATAAGGGTAGGAACGCCTCTCACTTTATAATTAGCCGCCAGTTCAGGCGACTCGTCGATATCTACTTTAACGAATTTTGCTTTGCCGGCGTATTCGGCGGCAAGTTCCTCGAATATAGGAGCGATCATTTTGCACGGGCCGCACCATGTAGCAAAAAAATCTACCACCACGGGCACTCCGCTTTTTAAAACTTCGCCGTCGAAATTATCGTTTTTAATAGTATTCATTCTTCCTCCTTTTGCTTTTTCATATTGACATCAAAATTTTACAATATTTTTCAAAAAAAGTCAACAAACTACTTGCAAAAAAAAAAAAAGTGTAGTATAATAAAATCGTTTTTGGGGAGTCGTCTAATGGTAGGACAGCAGACTCTGGATCTGTACGTGAGAGTTCGATTCTTTCCTCCCCAGCTTCAAAACCGCCTGTAAGGGCGGTTTTTTTATTTAGCGCCGCCGCTTTTTTTCGAGTAAAAAAAAACAAAATAAAATAAATAAAAATTATGATTGAAAATAAAGGCAATATTTGTTATAAATATATATGATATTTTTCAAAATTCCCTTGTTTTTATTAAGCTCATGATATATAATATAGTCCTGACGCACGGTAAAACAACCGCCGAGATTGAACGCGGCACGAAAACACCCGTCCGCAAAAATTTCAACCCGCGAAGAATATAGTGAAATTACGATGGAAAACGGAGACAATATTAGCTGTGGCAGAAGAAAAGATCAATAAAAAATCGAGGAAAAAATCGGATGATTTTACGGCCGGCGACGACGGAATTCAGCTCAGAAAAAAAGCCGAACTTCCCGCGTTAGTGCTCATGTTCGCATCGGTCACGCTTCTGGTTTTCTTTATAATCAAGCCCTCCGAATCTAAGTGGCTCGGAGCTGCCTACGGAATGCTCTACTGGTTAAAATTGCAGTTCGGCGTTACGATGTACTTCATTTCGTTCCTGCTGTGGTACTTTGGAATCCAGAAATTCATGCACGGCTCGATAACCAATAAAAACAGCGAATACATAGGCTATTTCATGCTTCTGTTCTTCTCCAACCTGTTTTTTGAAATATTAAATTCCACCGGCGGATTTTTCGGCGCCTATATGGCATCTAAATCCATTGTGCTCTTCGGCAACGCCGGTACTCTTCTGATCGGAATTTTCGGTTCGCTCACGGGCGCATCGATCGCCTTTAATATTTTGCTGGCGCCGCTTTTCGTTAACATTGTTTCTAAAATTTACGGCGCAGTTTTTTCCGTTTTCAAATATATCATTTTTGCGGCGGCGTTTTCGATAACCTTCTTATTAAAAGGGTTTTCGGCTATAGCTTATTACATTTTCGAAGCGGCTAAAAACCTGTTTTCGAACGGAGCGGATTCTTCCGATATAGGCTTAGTTATAGCGGGCGGACGCGGAGAAAAAGTCGAAATGTTTAAAAAAGAAGAAGAATTCGAAAAACCCGTTTCCGATGAAACCGATCAGGCTAAAACCCTCGAAGAAAAGTTATTTTCAAACTTCAAAACCCGCGAAGACGAATATATCGTTAAAAACGAGGATGACGAACCCTCCAGCAGGGCATCCGCTTCGACTCTCGATGCCGGCAGCGCGCAGCGCCTTGAAAATATAGTTAAAAATCACCTTGACGACGAAACTGATTTCCCGGCAGCTAAATCTTTTAAAGACGAAACCCGGCCCCCGCGTGATGAAGAAAACGACGGCGAATCCGCCGAAAAAGATTCCGTCCCTCTTTTTACTCAAAATGCCTCATCGGCGGGCCTGAACTTAAACGACGTTCCGATCACCCGTTCCTACGACGCGCCGCGCGGCTCGAATTCTTCCGCCGCATCGGAAAGCGAGGAGGCTCTATTAAAAAATTACTATTCAAAAAATTCTACGGGAAAATTCAGCGTTGCTAAAAACGGTTCGCAGGAAAGCGGATCCGATTACGACAATTACAATTATCCTGATTTCAAAGCCATACTGAGACCCGTCGAAAAAATAGAAGGCATAAGCGAAGAAGAGCTTAAAGCCAACGCGGAAAAATTAGTCACCACGCTTAAAAATTTTAACGTAGAAGTAAAAATCGCCCACATTACCTGCGGCCCGACGGTAACCCGTTACGAGCTACAGCCGGCGAGCGGCGTTAAAGTTTCCAAGGTCGTCGGACTCGCCGACGATCTGGCGCTCGCCTTAGCTACTACGAGCCTGCGCATGGAAGCGCCCATCCCCGGCAAAGCCGCCATAGGAGTCGAAGTCCCGAATACCAAACCGGTGCCGGTGTTTTTTTCGGAACTGATAACCCTTCCCGAATTCAATGAATCGAAATCCCCGCTTCTCTTCGCGCTCGGAAAAACGATCACCGGCCAGCCTATAATAGCCGACCTGCGCAACATGCCGCATCTTTTAGTCGCCGGCACTACCGGCTCCGGAAAAAGCGTATGCGTTAACACCATAATAGCCAGCATTTTATTTCACGCCCGTCCCGACGAGGTTAAATTCGTAATGGTAGATCCTAAAATGGTCGAATTAACCGGCTACAACGATATCCCTCATCTGACGCATCCTGTTGTCGTTAAAGTAAAAGACGTTCCATTCCTTCTCGAATGGGGCGTATATGAAATGGAACGCCGCTACAGGCTGCTTTCATCGTTCGGCGTCCGCGCCATCGACGGTTTTAACGCCGTCGTCGATGAATATTACGCCGGAAATTACGAACTCAGCGACCAGGAATCCGAAACGCTCGTTGAATCGGGTATTGAATCGCTGGAAAAACTTCCCTTTTTAGTCTTCGTAATCGACGAGCTCGCCGATATAATGATGACCGATAAATCAAACAAGGTCGAAGAATATATATGTCGCCTCGCCCAGATGGCCCGCGCCGTTGGAATGCACCTTATAGTGGCTACTCAGCGCCCCTCGGTTAACGTAATCACAGGCCTTATCAAAGCCAACCTTCCTTCGAGGATCGCTTTCGCAGTCAGCTCGGTAACCGATTCGCGCACCATACTCGACTGCAAGGGCGCCGAAAAACTTATCGGCCGCGGCGATATGCTCTACCTTCCAACGGGGCTGCAAAAGCCCGTGCGCGTTCAGGGCGCTTTCGTACGCGACGAAGAAATCAAAAAACTTACCGATTTTTTAAAGACGAGCTATGCGCCCGATTATAACTCCGAAGTGGAAGAAAAAATCACCGAATATCAGCGCGCTAAAGATGGCGGAGCTGAAAATAGCGAAGATTACGGTGGCGGAGCCGAACAGGCTTCCGACGAATTATTTTACGACGCCGCGCGCTTAGTTATCGAAAATAAAATGGGCTCTGCTTCCATGTTGCAGCGCGTGCTCAAAATAGGACATAACAGGGCTTTGAAACTTATGGACCGCATGGAAAAAATAGGCGTGGTAGGTCCTTTCGAAGATAAAAAACCGCGCAAAGTTCTATGGTCGATAAAAGACCTTGAAGATAACATTAAAAGAGTAGCATAAAAAAGATATTTATTGTCATTAATATACATTGGGGGAAGATATGGACAATCCATTTTATTGCCCTTTCGTGGGTGAGCTATCCGAAGAAGCTATGAAGGAGCGCCAGCAAACCTGTAAAAAAGAGCATTGCTATTTTTACGACAGGAACCTTGCGCGCTGCTTTATTCCCTTGATAGGAAAAGCGTCGCTTGAATTTATCGACGATCTGCGCACCCGGCGCGAGGTCCGCGAAGTATCTAACCTTAAATCGGCCGCCGGCGTTTTTTCCTACGACGATAAGCAGGACCAGATCAACGTCCTGCTTTCAATCGCCGAAAAACATTATAAAAGTTCGAATTTAAGCGCCGCCATAACCGAATATAAAAAAATTATAATACTCGACGCCGAAAACGCACGGGCGCACTTCGAGCTCGGCTGCATATACCGTAAAATGAAAAAACACAACGAAGCGATTGCCGAATTCAAAGACGTTCTTTCGATCAACCCCGATTACGGCTTAGCCTGCCTTTACCTTATGGAAGAGTATAAAAACCTCTACGAGGATTATTCGGAAAAAGAGGCCATGTACGAAGGCATTATCAAAAAATTTAAAACCGTAGTCGAGGCCAATCCCTACGATTCGAACGCTTACTTCGCCTACGCCGCCGCGCTTAATACTCTCCATTCGCTCGACGCCTCCCGCGACGCGGTTCGCCGCGAAGCGTCCATAGCCGCCTTCACCAAAGCCATCGAGCTCAACCCCCAGAACATATATTCATATTGGGGCTTAAAAGACGTTTATACTCGCGAATTTCAGGACGGACGCATCGAGTACGAAAAGATCATCGAAGTTTCAAAAAAAGCCGTATCGCTGAATGAAAACAATTCCACCGCCTATTTCGAACTCGCATCGGCCTATTACAAAAAACCCGAAGGCGACATGCAGGACGAAGCGATATTAAATTTTGAAAAAGCCCTCGAATATGACAAAACCAACTGGGAAATATATTTCGCGCTCGGCGAAATATTTCAAAAGCGCTACGAATATAACCGCGCTATCGAAAAATACAGCCAGGCTCTGGCATTAGCGCCGAAAAACCACGAAATTTATTACAGGCTCGCCCAGATTTATTATCTGAACGATTTTTACGATAAAGCCATAGCCGAGCTTAATTCCGCGCTCAGCTTAAACGGCGGGCACTACGAAGCGTTTATGCTCTTAGGACGCATATTTTCGGCTAAAAAACTTCATGACGAAGCTATAAGCGCTTTTGAATACGCCTCTAAAATAAACGAAACTAACTGCGAAGTTTATGAATACCTGATCAACGAATATCACCATAAAATAACCTCGGCCAGAACGCCTAACGCGGCGCTGCTCATCGAACGCATTATAGAGCGCTTCCGCTCTAAAACAAACCTCGAGCCCGACAATTCGTCGGCCCATATGGCCCTCGGAATGGCTATCTACCGCTTTAAAGACAGCGAATGGATGGCTAAAGCCGTTTCAGAACTCAAGATCGCCATACGCATCGATCCTTCAAACCTTTATGCCGGCTGGACGCTGTCTAAAATTTATATCAAATCCATGAACGCGGCATCCGACGCCATATCGATATGCAAAAAAATAGTGCGCCTCGAAGCCGATAATTCCCGGGCCTATTATGAACTCGGCTGCGCGTATATGGAAGCCGGCGAATTTGAAAAAGCGCACGATCAAATAAACAAATCGCTCATATTAAACAAAGCATTTATCGAAGGTTACTTCAAAATAATTGAAATATTAACCCGTCTCGAACGCTTCGAAACCATCCTCGAAGTATGCGATAAATTAATCGAAATTAAACCGAACTTCGCCCGGATACGCTACGAAAAGGCTTTAGCCTACTGGAAAATCGGCGATTTTGAAAGCGTGGAAACCCAGGTGCGCGCGTGCTTAGACTTAGACCCCGAATTCATTCCCGCTTATACTCTCCATGGCGACGTTCACTTTGAATTGAAGCATTACGCGCCCGCCCGGCAAAAATATCTTCTTGCTTTAAACCACTTAAAAGACGACGCGTCCATAATGAAAAAACTTTCACGCATCGCCGAAATCGAAAAAGATTTCGAAACAGCCGTCTCCTACAGCAAAAAAATAATAGAAATTCTTCCCGACGATCTGGACGCCCGCCTGAAACTCGCTAAAATTTATTTCGCCCGCGGCGATTACGAAAAAGCCCAGAATTACTATGAAGAATCTTTAATGATAAATAATTCCAGCGTTGATGCGGTCATGGGCCTCGCTTACTGCTATCTTAAATCCTACGATTACGACGAATCCGAAAAACTTTTACTGCAGGCGGTTTCCATCGCACCCGATTCATTCGAGGCCCACGTACGCCTCGGTGAAATTTATCTTCACAAAGAGCGCATAGAATACGCCATGGATAATTTTAAAAAAGCCATCGCCATAAACGCTCAAAATCCTTCAGGCCACTTCGGGCTCGCTAAATGTTTCGAAGCCCAGAACAGCTTGGATTTAGCCGCGGCCGAATATAAACAGGTGCTTTCAAAAGATATCGGCAATATCGACGCGCACCTCAGTCTCGCCTCCATTTATAAACAAAAAGAACTCTACGATAACGCGGTCAACGAATATCAGCAGGTCCTCGAAATATCGCCCGGCAACGAAGAGGTCCACTTCAACCTCGCTTTATGCTATGAAAGGCTCGCGCTTCTCGATAACGCCATGTGGGAATATTCCGAAACCATTAAACTCAACCCCGACAATAAAGACGCTTACCTGAATCTCGGCAATATATTTTTCGAGAAAAAAATGTATGCCGAATCCGCGGAAAAACTTATATATGCCCACCGCATCGATTCGCGCGACCTCGAAGTCGCCTATAAACTCGCCCGCTGCTACGAATTCAGCGAACAGAACGAAAACGCAATTAAAATGTATAAAGAGGTCGTCAAAATCGAGCGCGACCACGTTGAAGCTCTTAATAAACTCGGCGATTTATACGCCCTTCAGGACGATTATAACAACGCCATAGATTCTTACAAGCGCGTGGTCGAAATAGAACCGGGCAATATCGAAGTGCGTTTCAAACTCGGCGTGGTTTACAACAAGATAGACCTTATAACCGACGCATGCAACCAGTTTATCGAAGCGCTTAAAATCGATTCCTACAATCCTGAAATACTCCTCGAACTCGGTAAAACTTATAAAAAAGAAGGCGCGCTCGAAAAGGCCATAGAAAAATTCCGTCAGGTGATCGAATTAGACGGCGAAATTACCGAAGCCTATTACGAATTAGGCAAGGCTTACACCCATAAAGGCCGTGTAGATAAAGCTATAGGCGAATTCCAGAACGTATTGAAACGCGACCCGAAAAATATAGAGGTCCACTTCGAACTCGGAAAAGCCTATAAAGGCCAGGGCATATACGAAGAAGCCCAGAAGGAATTTATTACCGTCACCGAGCTTAATTTCGAGCATCCCGCCGCCCACATAGAACTCGGCCTTATATACGCCAGCCTATACCAGCTCGATAAAGCCATAGCCGAATTCGAAGTATCGGTATCGCTCGAACCGGAAAACGCCAACGTTCGTTTCGAACTCGGCAAGTTATATTTCGAAAAATCCCTGTTCGAAAAATCGATCGGAGAATTTAAAAAAGCCCTCGTCCTCGACGAAAGCAACCCGATCATACTCTACAGGTTAGGCGAAGTATATTTCAACCTCAAAAAATACGAAAACGCCATCGTGCACTATAAAAAAGCCCTTGAACGCGAACCGGATTTCGTTGACGTCATACACCGCCTCGGCACGATATATGCCGCTACGAACGCTTACGAAGAAGCTATCTCCTACCTCGGGCGCGCCTCCGAATTAGATACCGACTCCGCCGGAATTTTTTCGGAATTAGCCGAAGTGTATGAAAAAACCAACGACTTCGACAAATCCATGCTCAACTACGAAAAAGCGCTCAAATTAAAACCCGATATGATAAACGTTATTTACAAGCTCGGTTCAAAATATAAAGAAAAACGACTGTATTACAAAATGGTCGAGCTTTACCAGCAGGCAATCAAACTCGCACCGACGAACGCGCTGTTTTATTACGAACTCGGCGACGCCCTTAAAAACCGCGAAATGCTTACCGACGCATACGCTCAATATAAAAAAGCGCTCGAACTCAATCCCGAATTCGTCGACGCCATGTTCGGGCTCGTCGAAATCGGATTTATCCGCGAAGAATACGATCAGGTGGTAGATATCTGCCAGCGCGCCATTAAATTGTTTCCGAACAATATCAAAATACGATATAACCTCGGAAAGGCCTACGCTAAAAAACAGCTCTTCCATAAAGCGCTCGAAGAATACGAAAAAGTCATCAGCCTCGATTCGTCTTTTTACGACGTTCACATCGAGCTGGGCGAAATATACTTAGCTATAGGCGATAAGCAGGAAGCTATCGATTCGTATGAAAAAGCCGTCAATTTAAAACCGGACGCCAAAATATATTTAAAATTAGCTAAAATTCTCGAAGAAATCGGAAATAAAGCTAAAGCCAACCAGTATTACAAGTCGGCTTCCGAACTCGAACCCGATAATGCGGAAGCTTACTACAAAATAGGCCTCGACTACGAAGCGTCCGGCAATTTCGAACAGGCCATAATCAACTTTAAAAAAGCGTCGGAACTCGAATCGGATTTCATGGACTCTCACGTACATCTCGGACATTTATATTTCGACAGCGAACGCTGGTCGGACGCCATAGGAGAATATATGTTCTGCGTGGAAAACGAGAGAAGCGATTTTCAAATATACTACAATCTCGCCTATTCCTACCAGAAACTCGACTCGCTCGACGAATCGTGCGCCTTCTACTTAGAGGCCCAGAGACTCGCGCCCGAAAATATAGACGTAATTAAAAACCTCGGCGAAATATACCGCGCCAAACAGATGATCGACGAGGCCGTCGAATGTTATGAAAAAGTTCTGCTCTCCGACGCGAACGAATGGCGCGTCGCCATAGAACTCGGAAAAATTTATATGCAGCGCAATGAAATCGAAAAAGCGGTGGCCAAATACACTATCGCGCTCGAAGGCGATCCCGAAAACGCCGACCTGTATGTGGAACTCGGACGCGCCTATATGAGCTGTTCAAAACCGAAAGAAGCGCTTGAATTTATAAAAAAGGGGCTTATGCTTTATGAGCAATAAAACACCTGAAAAATTAAAATTATTACACCAGCTCGCCGGCGAGGCTTATATTGAGCTCAACAACCTTACCATGGCCATAGAATCTTTCCAGCAAGTCATTAAAATCGATGCGAACGATCCTATGGCGCACTATAAGCTCGGCGAAATATATTCGAAAAAAGGAATGAAAGAAGAATCGATGCGCGAGTACGAACTTGCGGTATCGATGTCGCCGGACGATCCGGATATTTTTTTCCAGCTTGGAGTGGATTATTTCAAAAAAGGCGATTACGACAGCGCTTTCGATAAATTCGAAAAGGCCCTCGGCTTGAATTCCGAAATGAACGAAGTTTACAAATATCTCGGCGATATTAATTTTGTACGCCAAAATTACCGGGATTCGCTTGCAAATTACCGGCTATACCTCGAATCTAATGCTAAAGACGCTCATATATGTTCGAATATGGCCTTAATCTACCGTCAGCTCAAGGAAGAAAAGAACGAACTTGAAGCCCTCGATTGCGTCCTGGCTTTCGATGCCGGCGATCTCGAAGCCAATATGCGCTCCGGCATGCTTTTATACGCGGCAAAAAATTACAGCGCGGCCAAAGCGCGCTTTAATAAAGTTCTCGAAATAAAACCCGAAGAAAAAGATATTTATTTTCCGCTGTGCGAAATTTACGAGGCGGAAGGCAACGTTAACGGCGCGCTTGAAATGCTGAAAAAAGCCATCCAGAACGGCTATCAAAGCGCCGAAGCGATGCAAAAATTCGGCGATTTGTGCCTTGCGAGCGGAAACGCCGCGGAAGCTGAAAAAGCCTTTAAAAAGGTAATAGCCAAAAATCCCGACTCGACCGACGCCCACTTCAGGCTCGGCGAGATATATTTAGTAGGCGGACAGCACGACCGCGCCATCACCGAATTTAAAAAAGTGATAGAACTCGAACCCGAAAATCCCGAAGTATATCTTCGTCTCGGAAACGCCTATATGAGCAAAAATAAATATTCCGACGCGGTTAAAATATACAATCAGGCCCTCGAAGCCGGACTCACCGATATAACCATATTCAAAGACCTCGGCGTCGCCTATTATTCGCTTCAGATGTTCGACGAGGCCGTCGAAAACTTCGAACGCGCTATCGCCCTCGATCCGGCTTATCACATAGCCCATATCAAGCTCGCCGAAATTTATCAATCTAAAAATATGTATGACAGGGCATTAGAAGAATATAACTCGATAATCGACATGGACCCGTCAAATTTTTCAGCTCTAAAAGAAATAGGAAAGATATATTTTCAAAAAGGCATGTATCAGGAATCGATAAAGGCCCTCACGCAAGGTTTAAAACTTAACGCCGCCGATATGGAAATTTCTCTTCTTCTCGGCAAAATATTTAAAAACACGAAAAATTACGAAAAAGCCCGCCAGATGTTTGAAAAAATCGTCGAACGCGATCCCGACAACTATCAGGCGGTTATAGAACTTTCAAAAGTTTACTCCGAGCAGGGCGCCGTCGATACGGCAATAGACATTCTCACGAAGGTTATCAGCAAGGCGCCGTCCAATTACAGGGTGCGCGTGGAACTCGGCATTTTATACAGGGAAGCGACCTTTTTAGATAAAGCCATAGTCGAATTCAGAAAAGTGCTTAAAGAAAACCCGAAATTCGTTGACGGCCACATAGAACTCGCTCAGACTTTTTTGATAGACAGTATAGAAACCAGCGATCCCACGATATTAAAACAGGCCCAGGACGAAGCTCTTTTAGCTCTTGAATACGACGCCAAATGCGTTCGTGCCCTCATAATTCTCGGCGAAATTAACAAGGAACGCGGTGATTTCGACAAAGCCCGCGAATATTTCGAAAACGGCCTCAAGATCGAACCCGAAAACCAGCGTTTGTTAGAACTTTGCAATGCGACAAAGAATTACAAAGTTAAAGAAGACGTGCAGGAAAAACTTTCGCTCGCTAAGGTTTATTTAGAAAGAAACCATATCGAAAACGCCATCATGGAGTACGAATCGGTATTAGAACTCGATCCGAATAACTATCAGGCCACCTTCCAGTTAGCCGAAATTTATTTGAACCAGAACCTTATCGATAAGTCTATAAAATTCTTCCAGCGAACCAAATCCATAAAACCCGACTTTATAGAAACCTACAGACGGCTCGCTGAAATTTTCAAATCGCAGGGCGACAGCGATAAATTCATCAGCGAATGCATGCAGATAATAGAGCGCGAGCCCGACGATCCGATAGTGCATCTTGAACTCGCCAGAACTTATATGCAGACGGGTTTTTCAGATGAGGCTTCCTCCGAATTAAAGCAGGTAATAACCTTAGACCCTCAATGCTCCGAGGCGCTGCAGTATCTCGGACAGATCTACGAGAAAAACGAGATGTTCGACGACGCCAAGGAATGCTACAACAAGGTTTTACAGCTCGATCCGAATAATTCCGTCGCGTTGGATTATTTCGCCAACCAGCAGAACCGCGAAATGAACGACCAGATACAGGAAGCCTTCAATAAAGCCAAAGAATTCGAAGATAAAAACGAAGTCGACAAAGCCATCGAAGAATACGACCGCATACTCGAAATACGCCCCGGCAACCTCGAAGTCCATTACAGGCTCGGCAATCTTTACGAAAAGAAAAAGGCCCATTCCAAGGCTCTATTCGAATACCAGCGCGCCATCGAAATCGATCCGGAAAAATATAAGGAAATTTATCTTAAAGCGGGAAGCGTTGCCCGCGAGCTGAAAGACCATCAGGAGGCCATATCCTTTTTAAGCAAGGCGCACATATATTTTCCCGATAATATCCAGGCGCGCAAAGATCTTCTCGACGAATACAAAATAGTTTATCTCGAATCCGAAACGCCCAACAAAGCCGACGATATCATATCGCATTATAAAGAAATACTTGACACAAGACCGGAAGACCCTTTAATAAACTACGAAATAGGTTTTTTATACAACAACCTTCCGTTAGAGTCCTTTAATGAAGAAAACGTACGCGGCAAGGCGATATTCGCCCTCAAAAAAGCCGCGGAAATAATGCCGGACGATCTCGACGTTCACTTCGAGCTGGCGCGCGCCTATAAACGCGAGGCGATGTACGACGAAGCCGTAAGCGAATATCAAAAAATTATCGAACTTTGCCCTTCGAACCTCGAAGCGCGCCTCACTTTAGGCTACATACTCGAAATCAACAGGCAGTTCGACGAAGCCCTCGAGCAGTACAACAAATGCGTCGAATACGATAAGAGCTGCGGCGAAGCCCATGCCCGCACGGTCGATCTATATTACAAAATATATGAAAAAGACGAAAATAAAACTCAGAAATTTTTTCAGCTTCTTCAAGACTATAAAAAGGCCGCAGAAGGCAACTTCACCGACGCGATGGTCCATTACAGACTCGGCTACGCATATATCAAACTGTCGGCGGGCTTCGGCCTGACCGGCGACGAAAAAGCCAACGCCCAGATGGAGTTTAAACAGGCCATAAGCATAGACAACACTAACTTGTATCCCTACTGGGGCCTTAAAATCGTTTACCAGAAAGAATCTCTCGACGGCAAAGACATGTACGACGAGGCCATCGAAATATGCAAGCAGGCCATACAGCGCTCGCCTAATAACGCCAGGGCTTATTTCGAACTCGGCGAAGCTTACAACGAAAACTACAAATCTAATATGAAAAACGAGGCCATATACCAGTATAAAAAAGCGATAAGCCTCACGCCCGACTACGTAGAAGCTCACTACAGATTAGCCTCGATCTACCGCGTTAAAAACATGTTCGACGAGGCCGTAATAGAGTACAACAAAGTAATAGAGCTCGATCCTAACGGCGCCTTCGCAAAAGACGCGAAACGCTCCTTAGTTCACATCGAAAAAAGCCGCGAGATAACTTAAAGGGTATTTTTAATGTTTTAATAAATGAATTTATATACTAATTAACAAATAATTTATATTTATAGCGGAGGTTTACAGATGGCAAGTTCGTTCGACGTTGTATCCGAGGTTAATTTAGCCGAGGTTGACAACGCTATTAATCAGGTAAAAAAAGAAATAGCCCAGAGATTTGACTTTAAAAATTCGAAAAGCGATTTGAAGAGGGAAGAAGAAAAAATCAGTCTGACTTCCGACGATGAATATAAAATGAAAAGCCTTATCGAAATTTTAAAGGATAAACTCGTAAAACGCAAAGTGCATATCAATTCGCTCAGGTTCGGAAAACTCGAAAGCGCCCTGGCGGGCACTGTCCGTCAGAGCGTAGATATCGTGTGCGGAATAGAAACCGATATCGCACGAGAAATGGTTAAAGACATTAAAAATTTAAAAATCAAGGTCCAGGCCTCCATACAGGAAAAACAGGTTAGAGTATCCGGCAAGAACCGCGACGACCTTCAGGCGGTCATACAGTTTTTAAAATCCAAAGACTATACCCTGCCGCTGCAATTTACCAATTACCGCGAAAATTAACCGGACGGTTGATTTAAACCGGAAATCAAACGGAAGATAAAAAAAGAAAGGCAATCACCGATGGCTTACAAAGTAATGTTCATATCGTTAGGATGCGCAAAAAACCTCGTCGATTCGGAAAAAATGCTCGAGGTACTTTCCGAACACGGTTTTACCTTTACCGAAAATCCGGCCGAGGCCGACGCGGTAGTCGTGAACACCTGCGCTTTTATCGACGAAGCGAAATCGGAATCCATAGAAAATATTCTCGAAGCGGCGGCCTATAAAAACCCCGAAAAAGGTAGGCTGAAAGCACTTATCGTAGCCGGCTGCATGTCCGAGCGTTATAAAGAAACGCTTTATGACGAGATACCGGAAATTGACGCGATAGCCGGCGTTTCATCGATAGGAGATATAGCCGCGCTTATTTCATGGGTGCTCGAAGGCAATAAAAAAATAACGCTCGCAAGCATCCCCGCGTTACGGCTCAACAGGCCTAAAATAAATAAA
This sequence comes from uncultured bacterium, assembly GCA_964436235.1. Classification (GTDB taxonomy): domain Bacteria; phylum Muiribacteriota; class UBA9980; order UBA9980; family UBA9980; genus UBA9980. The sequence continues at coordinate 18,446 of CAYTCW010000023.1, read as the reverse complement.
ATAGCCGCGCAAAATTATACTGACAGCAACGACGAATTAAGCGCGCCTAGAATTTGCCTCACGCCGCCTTTCTGGTCTTATCTCAAAGTGGCTGACGGATGCAACAATCCCTGCTCCTTCTGCGTCATACCCAAAATAAGGGGCCGCTTTAAAAGCGTTCCTTTCGATATAGCCTTAGCGCGCGCCAGACGCTTAGCTTCCGACGGCGTCAAAGAAATAAATATAATAGCCCAGGACAGCAGTAATTACGGCCGCGATATCTATTCAAAACCCAGACTGCACGAATTAATCGATAAAATTTCGGAAATAGACGGCATTAAATGGATACGCATCCTCTACACCTACCCTCTGCATATAAGCGACCAATTGATCAAAACCATCGCCGAAAACCCGAAGGTATGCAAATATATCGACGTTCCACTCCAGCACATTAGCGATAACCTTCTTAAACTTATGAAACGCGGAATAGACCGCAAAAAAACCTCCGCCCTCGTTGAAAAATTAAGGGAGAAAATACCGGGCGTGTGTATCAGATCGTCTTTTATAATAGGCCATCCGGGCGAAACGGAAAAAGACGCCGACGAACTCATCGAATTTTTAGAAAAATATAAAATAGACAAAGCCGGTTTTTTCAGATATTCACAGGAGGAAGGCACGGCGTCGGCCGATTACGAAAACCAGGTGGGAGAAAAAATAAAATTAAGGCGCCTTAAAAAAGTTTCTTTAGCTTACGATAAAGTCCTTAAATCAATAAACAAATCGCTCGTAGGCAAAGAGTTCGAATTCATGATCGAAGATTTTGACGAAGAATCCGGATTACTGTCGGCCCGAAGCTACAGAGAGGCTCCCGACGTTGACGGCCGCGTTCATATAGCCGCGGAATCGGCGAAATATTTCGTTCCGGGAACTTTTATTAAAGCACGAATTATCAGGGCAAAAAATTATGAATTATACGCGGAGGCAATTTAAATGCCGGTTTCTTTTTTAATAAAACTGAACGTGGCCAATAAAATTTCGGTATTCCGCATTTTAATAATACCGGTATTTATGGTTTTATTTATAATCAAATCCGAGGCAGACAGCGTCAATTATTATAGAATCGCTGCCTGGCTGGCTTTTATAATAGCGGCGATATCCGATCTGGTTGACGGCTATTATGCCAGAAATTATGAAAAAGTCACTAAATTCGGAAAACTTATAGATCCGATAGCCGATAAAATGCTTGTAACCGCGGCGCTTTTATGTTTGGTCGAAAGCGGTTCGGTAAGCTCCTGGGTGGCTTTTTTAATCATAGGCCGCGATATCGCCATATCGGGCCTGCGCATAATCGCGGCTGCGCACGGAAGCATTATCGCCGCCTCTTCTCTCGGCAAATGGAAAACCGCTCTCCAGTTGACGGCTATAATTACCGCGCTCACTTTCTATTCGTTCGATGAATTATTAAAATTAAAGTCGGCCGCGCAATATTTTGACGGCAATGCAGCAGTTTTTTATTACAGGCTTTATGAAAATAGCATAATAGACGCACTTATGTATATGTCGGCGTTCATTTCATTAGTATCCGGTTACGATTATTTCAAAAAAAATAAGCACGTTATAAAAGATTGACAAATAGTATGAATAAAGGTTATAATATAGAAGTTAATAAAAAAATAGCCCGGTTGATTTTTAATAAATTAACTGACATTCGAAAACACTCTTTAACGGCTCCGAAATTAATGTTCGCCGAAAGCCTTACAGGCGGAATGATATCAGATTATATTACCGGCGTCGCGGGCATGTCAGATTTTTACAAAGGCTCCGTAGTGGCTTATTGCAACACGCTCAAAACCTCAATTCTGGGCGTGAGCGATGCCGTTCTTGAAGCGCACGGGGCAGTTTCGGCCGAAACTGCATACCACATGGCGCTTTCGCTCGGCGAAAAATACGGCTCCGACTTCGGCGCGGCGGCTACCGGAATTGCCGGGCCGGGCGGAGGAAGCTCTTTAAAACCGGTAGGGCTGGTTTATTTCGGCTTTTATTTAAAGGGTGAAACGCGCACCATAAAAAAAATATTTAACGGAGGCCGCGAAAGCATCCGGCAGCAAAGCGCATATTTTGCCATGGCGGAACTTCTTAAACAATTGAACCGTTTTTGAATTTTAATTTTTCATTATTTAATCGTGTTTCATATTTTGCGGGTTTAATCGTTTATAAATTATTAATTTAATAATATATTTCAAAAATTATAAAAAAATGTTTTATATAATTTACTCGAGGTGAAAGATAATGGCAGTTGATATCAGTAAAAACGCGGGAAAAGAAAAAATGCTCGAATCGGCTATTTCGTCGATTCAAAAAAGTTACGGAAAAGGTTCGATAATGAGACTCGGCGAATCGCTTATAAACACCGTGGCGATCGAAGTAATACCCACCGGCTCTCTTTCCTTGGACATAGCTACCGGCATAGGCGGAGTGCCGCGCGGCCGCATAGTCGAAATTTACGGCCCGGAATCTTCCGGCAAAACCACTCTGGCGTTCCATATAATCGCCAACGCTCAAAAAACCGGCGGCACCGCGGCGTTCGTTGACGTAGAACACGCCATGGACCCGAAATACATCAAATGCCTCGGCGTAAATATCGACGATCTATACGTTTCACAGCCCGACAGCGGCGAAGAGGCCCTCGATATAGTCGAAACGCTCGTTAAAACCAACTCGCTCGACGTGGTCGTATTAGACTCCGTAGCGGCCCTTGTAACCCGCGCCGAACTCGAAGGCACCATTGGCGACTCGCACGTTGGTCAGCAGGCGCGCCTGATGAGCCAGGCCCTCAGAAAAATAACTTCAATAGCTTCGAAATCAAAAACGACCGTTGTTTTCATCAACCAGCTCCGCGATAAAATCGGCAATTCTTACGGACCGTCAGAAACGACGACCGGCGGACGCGCGCTTAAGTTCTTCTCCTCGCTGCGTCTCGACATTCGCCGCACCGAATCGATTAAAATCGGCGATAAAACTATAGGCAATTCCGTCAAGGTCAAAGTCGCCAAAAATAAATTAGCGCCTCCCTTCCAGATTTCGGAATTCGATATAATCTACGGCGAAGGTATTTCGAAAGAACTCGAATTGCTGACTCTCGGCGAAAAATTTAAAATAGTAGAAAAATCCGGCTCCTGGTTTTCTTATAAAACCAACAAACTCGGACAGGGTTCGGATAACGCCCGCAAATATCTTATTGAAAACCCCGAAGTTTCAAAAGAAATAGAAGACACCATATTAAGCCAGACTCTTCCTCACCGCATCGTGCCCGCAGCGCCAAAAGAAACGGCCGAAGAAACGGCGGCCCCCAAAAAGGAAAAAAAGCAGAAAAGCGCAGCTTAATAAATAAAAAAGCGTGGTGTTTCAACTGAATATCGGTTCAAATGATTGTATAATTTTAATAACGGGACTGACACTGCTTCTAAACGTGATAATCATCTTCTTCTACTTACGGACTAAAAAGATGATTAAAACCTTTAGCGGCTCTCATTCCATATATGGCGATATAACCGGGCTCGCGGAAAAATGCTCGCAGCTTAATTCCGAGTTCGAAAAAGTAGCCATGATAAGAATCGCCGAACTCGAAGACAGGATATCTCATCTCAAAGAACTCGTTACGGTTGCCGATGAAAGAATATCACAGATCATCGAATTTCAAAAAACTCTTGAACAAACGGCTTTAGCCGCCGGAAACGGAATAAAAAACCAGGCGTTTAACGATTCGGACCTTATCACGCGCTTCCGTCTTAACATGAAACCCGATCTGTCCAACTTAGAGATCCGCATGGTCCAGAAAATAAGGGAAGAATGCGCTAAGACTTATTCAGAGCTTTTAAATAAAATCGAAGACCTTAAAATAAAACAGGAACCTCATCCAAAACCTCAGAAAGAAATGCACGCCGTTCAGCCGAATCAGGCCGGCGCCCCTCAGTCTTCGGTGTTAAATATTATTTCTCCGCCTAATATAAACGCCGACAACGCCGCCGCGACTACTCACCACGGAAAAATCAAACAAACCGGTTATATAGTTCCGCAGCAGCATTTAGAGCCCGCGGTAGTAAACGATAAGTGTTTCGAAGTATATAAACTTGCCGAACAGGGGCTTGACGCCGCCGCCATATCGGAAATAACTAAAATGGAGAAACGAGCCGTTAATTTTATTTTAAGTTTGAAAAAAATACAGTAAATCCGTAAACTTAGGTTCAACCGGCTGAAGTTAAAAATTAAAAAGAAAAAATTATATTTAAAAATCAAAAAACAAGAGTCAAGAGTCAATAAAATGAAAAATCAAAAGCCTAAAACGACAAATAATACCGATGCAACGGACGACGGCTTGAAATCAAAAGCATCCGCCGCGTCTGATGAGTCTTTAAATAAAAAAGAAAAAGCGGCCGAAGACAAAAATATAAACGGAGAAAGCATATTAGCTAAAGCGCATGAACAATCGCTGGCTTCGCTCACCGGAATCTCGCTTTCAGGCGAAGACTCTAACGTTATAATCCTCGCGCTGCCTTCGAATTTAATATTTTACATAAAGCGCTTTTTTATTCCGTTATTAATACTCGGCGGGCTTTTATCGATTTATTTTTTAAGCGGTATTTTCATTTTATTTTTTATTTCATTCTTCTTCGCTTACGTAATAAACCCTTTAGTTTTAATCGCCGAAAGATACCTTAAAAACAAAACTATTTCAATTCTAACCGTTTATTTAGTTTTATTCGCCCTTCTCATGGCGCTTATCATTCCAGCCATTACCAACATAACCAGTGAAATCGCCAATCTGGGCAGTAAGATGCAAAAGTATAGCGAAACTTTCAAGGGAATGTATAACAATCTGTCTAAATATCTTGCCAGCTGGCTTAATTCACCATTATTAAAAGAAGTGGAAGGGTTTATGCAAAAATTTATTGAATTGCCCTCCGGCAACGGCAATTCAACGAAAGACTACGCCTCTCAACCCGAAATTAACAGCGGCGGAAGACCGGACGACATTTACACCGACGCGGGCGGTTATGAAATTAATTTATTGGCCGATTACACCCCGACGGGTGAAGTAATACTTTCTAACACTTCCGAAATTTCGCTTAGATACATAACTCATCTTAATTATTTTTTGAAAAATAATCCAAAAAAAATCGAAGCTTTCATAATGAGTTTTTTTGAAACCCTTAAAGGTAATATAGCCGATTTTTCATCTTATTTACTCATGGGCCTTATGAACCTTACCGCTATTTTATTTCACTACGCTTTAGTCCCGCTTTTAGGGTATTACTATCTGTCCGATTTTAAAAATTTATGGCTGGGTTTTCAAAACTCGATACCGGTTAAATTCAAAAAGCAGACGGTTAAATTAGTCGAGCAATTAGACGAGGTTTTAGGCACTTTTTTACGCGGCCAGCTTGTGATATGCCTTATAGTCGGCACCGCTTTTTCGCTTGCGCTATATGTAATAGACGTCGATTTCGCCGTAATCATCGGATCGATATCGGGACTTTTTAATATCATCTACTATCTCGGCCCCGCCATGGCTATGATTCCATCCGTATTGATAGCGATTCTCAAGTGGGGATTTACTTACAAAGCTCTTTATAAAATAATTTTTATTATTACCTCGATACTTATAATCCATCTTATCGATGCGTTCATCTTCCAGCCTTTCATAGCTGAAAAATCATTTAAAATGCACCCGCTCACGCTTATGTTCCTTTTATTTATCGGCTTTCAGTTCTACGGGCTTATCGGCATGTTTATAGCCATACCGCTTTACGGCGTCGGCAAAGTTATTTATAATAGTTTTAAAATAGTTTATGTATGAGCTTGATATCATTAAAATATTCGCATCTTATTTCGGATTATAAACTTAAAATCATCCACCAGAGCGCCGCTGAAATGGCCGCCTGTGTTTTTACCGATACGCTTTCAACACGGATGATTATTAAAGGCGGCCTTTGCAATTATATTCTCGGCGCCCTGCGGCTTGAAAAAAAAGAAAGATTTTTACTGATAGACGATTCGAATAATATCTGCTATCAAGTTGAAATAACTGAAATCGCCAGAAATAAAAAACAGGCAGATGCTGATTTTGAAATTGTAAATATAGAAAACGATATCGTTAAAAAAATCTATAATTGTTTTATAGGCGTTTTAAAAGGGACGGCGGCCGCCGAAACCGTCGAAAGGCTTACGGAACTCGGCGCGGATTCCATTTGCTTTTTCCGCTCTAAATATTCGCAGTACGATATCGGCGATGAAAAAATTGAACGATTAGTTAAAATAGCGGCGGCGGCAAGTTCTCAATCGCGCCGGCTGAGCGCGCCGGTTATTAAAAGATTCGATTTTAAAGAGCTGGCTGCTTTTATTACCGTGGCGGGCTCACGGACATTTCTCATGGCGGAGCCCTCGCTTTGCTTCGGCCCCGGCGGTTTAAAAGATCCCGCGCCCGAAGGTGGATATGATGATTTATATGCGCCGTTTATAAGCGGCGATTGCCGGGTAATAAATATTATTTCAGGCCCCGAGGGCGGATTTGAACGCGACGAGGCCGGAGATATTTTAAAATTAACCGACGGCCGGGTAAGTATATTGAATTTGAAGAATGTGGTACTGCGGGCCGAATTCGCCCCACAGGCTGCGTTGGCCATTATTAAAAACAGATGCGGTGACCTCTGATGTTAAAATTCGCCATAACCACGCTTGGCTGCAAAGTCAATCAATGCGAAGAAAAACAAATATCGGCGTTATTTGCAAACGCCGGTTTCATACAGACCGGACTTAAAGACGCCGCGGATATTTATATAATCAACAGCTGCGCGATAACCCGTGAAGCTGAAAATAAATGCCGCCAGATAGCATCCTCGATCAAAAAAAACTTTCCCGAATGCCTTATAGCACTTGCGGGATGCTACGCTACAAGACTTGACGCCGAAAAAATAAAATATATCGATTTATACATAAAACAATCAGATAAAGATAATATTTTAGACATCTGCCTGCGCGCGCTTAAAGAAAAAGGGGACGCTCCCGCCGTACCGCCGCAAGAGCCGGCGGGCTGCGCGAATCACGCCGCGGGGCCTCACTGCGGATTTTCTTCAAGAACTCGCGCCCAGCTTAAAATACAGGACGGCTGTAAAAGTTTCTGCTCCTACTGCATCGTACCATATATCAGAAATATCGAATACAGCATGCCGCCCGAAAAGGTCATCGGCGAAATCGACCGCCTCAGCAAAGAAGGATATAGCGAAATCGTCCTTACCGGAATTCACATAGGCAAATATTCCACACTCGATGTATATTCCAATCCTTTCGGATTTGAACAGCTTTTAAAAATGATAGATTTATATCCTTTTACGCGCGAGTTTCGAATCAGGCTCAGCTCTATAGATCCCGCGGAATTGAGCGAATCCATTATTTTACTGATTAAAAATTCCCCGCGTTTCGCTCCTCATTTTCACGTAGCGCTCCAGAGCGGTTCCGACCGAATTCTGAAATTGATGAGACGCGCCTATAGCCGCGGCGAATTCATCGAAAAAATAAAACTTATTAAAAAAAATATAGAGCTTGCCGCGATAACTTCCGATGTGATCGTCGGATTTCCTTCCGAAACCCCCGAAGATTTTGAAGACACATATAAACTTCTCGACGAACTGGATTTTTATGATTTTCATATATTCCAGTACTCCGACCGGCCGGGCACGCGCGCTTTCTCAATGGAAGGCAAGATCGGAGCGGCTGAAAAAAAAGAACGATCAGCAAGGCTTCACAAACTTAAATATATAAAAAATAGAATGTATTACAACAATAACTCCGGCCGGGAGGCTTTTGTAATAGCCGAAAAGATTATTTCGACAACATCCGAAGGACAGGCGGTTTTAAGCGGGCACACCGAACGATATATCGAAGCGGTTTTCGAAGGCACGCCCGATATGATAGCTAAAATCGTCAAAATCAAACTTATTGCGCCGTCCGAAAGCAACGACGGCATGAACGCGGTTTTAATATAACGCCGCTGCCGCTTTCACATCGAGCCGCACGCGATTATATTAAGACTGCCGCAGGAGGTTTTCATGATTACCAGAAAAAAAAATAATTTAAAAAGAATAATTTTTGCAGCTTTTATATTGCTCATACTTATCGTGGCGCTGCGATATTTCATGCGAAGCGGCGGCGACGGCGCCATCAGCCGGCCCGCCTTACCGGGCGGCGAAACGCGCGTTTCAAGCCAGTCAGGTGAAATCGCTCAAAACAGGCCCGAAAATATTCAACCGGCCGCGGCAGTTGCGCATACCGCTGAAACCGCCGCTTCGGCGGGCGCGGCGGAAAGCTCTGAAGCCTCATTGGACGCTAGAGCGCTCAACGCTGCGCCGGCCGCCGCTCAACCGGCGCAGCATTCAGTCAAACAAACCGAACCGCCCGGCACAAAGGGCGTTATTACAGGAAACGGCGTTAACGTGAGACGTGAAAGCCGTATCGATGCCGCAAACTCCAATGTTGTAACCAAAGTTAATAAGGGCGAGCAGGTCCAGGTTATAGGCGCCGAAAAACCCGCAAACGACAATAGACAATGGTATAATATAAAACTTAAAAATGGAAAAACCGGCTTCGTAAGAGAAGACCTCATTAAAATCGAGTAGCGACGGATTATTATAAATAAAAATAAGCGAATATAAATTAACCGTAAGCGGCAAGAATAAACGGGTGAAAGAATTATTACTTCTTTCACCCGTTGTTTTATTCATATTTTGTTATCAGCATATTAAGAAATTAATATATACCGATATATTCGGCCTATTTAGTAACGGCCACAGGCGCATGAGTTTTTAACTTTTTGCACTGCTGTATGGTCTGCATGGCCACGGGCACCAGACCGCCCGTAGGATTGAATTCGATCACTTTGGTAAATTCTTCGATAGCGCTGTCGTAATGGCCCATATCTTTATAAACGAGCGCCAGGTTGTTACGGCCGAAAACATAACCGGGGGCCAATTCCAGAACGCGCGTAAAAACCTTTACCGCCTCGTCGAATATGGCGGCCTCGCGGAGGCAAAGGCCGTAAGTGTTGAGCGCTTCGAGGTTATCTGCGTCTATTTCGCAGACTTTTTTAAACTCATCAACCGCTTTTTTTATATCGCCTTTCGTTTTATAGGCGTTACCGAGATTGGTGTGCGCTTCAATGTTATTCGGATCGATCGTGACGATCTTATTAAACATATCGATAGCTTCATCGACGCTGCCTTTTCTTAAATATACCTTGCCTAAGTGCCTGTAGGCGTTTATGTGGGTATTATCGATTTCTAAAGCGTTTTTAAATTCCGCTATCGCTTCGTCGTATTTGCCTTTTTTCTTGTAATTAAGACCCGATTCGATTAAAGCGGCTATTTTCTGCTGATTACTCATGTAAATCACACCTTTCACAATGTAAGTGATGGAATCTTGTTGCCGGTTGAAAATATCAAATTTGTGATGTAAATCTGCCACGATAAAAAGAAAAAAACAACCAATCCGCTTTCCAAATTAGCTTTAAAAGCGGATAAGCTGCACGATATGTTTATTTATAGGTGTTTTAATCATGTTTTTATTTTTCATCTCTAAATTTAATTATACCATAAACTCTTTTATTTTTCAAGTAATTGTCAAATAGATTTAAAATTAATTGTATTTAAAAGCAGCTTTATGATATAATAAAAAAATCATGAGCGACGAAAAAAAATATATTTATTTCGATAATAACTCCACAACTAAGCCTTTCAAAGAGGCTTCCCGCGCCGAAGAAGAAGCCCGCTTCGCCAACGCTTCTTCTTATCACCGCCCGGGCCTTCAGTCGCGCTTCGCCGTCGAAACCGCGCGCGCTAAAGCCGCCGCTTTCATAGGCGCGAAGCCTCAGGAAATCACATTCTGCTCATGCGGCACCGAAGCTAACAACCTCGCCTTGGCCGGAGTCATAAATTACTATAAATACTCCGCCGGACTCAGCGATATCAGCGTAATAATAAACCCCACGGAACATCATTCGGTGCTTAATATAACCCGTAACCCGGCCTTTAAAGATATAAATTTTATGATCGCACCTATCGACAAAAACGGTCTCGTCGATCTGGCGGCGCTCGAAAAAATGATCACGCCCTCAGTAATACTTATCAGCATTATGATGGCAAATAATGAAACCGGCGCCATAATGCCTTACCAGCAAATAGGCGCGCTGTGCAGACAAAAATCAATATTGTTCCACTGCGACGCCGTATGCGCGAGCGGCAAGATCAAATACGACGCAAAAAAAATAAACTGCGATCTGCTCAGCGTATCGGCCCACAAAATGTACGGCCCGAAAGGCGCGGCGTTTCTATATAAAAAAAGAGGCGTTGAAATTCTGCCGCTTTTATACGGCGGACATCAGGAAAACGACCTTCGCGCCGGAACCGAAAATATAGGTGCCATAGAAGGTTTTGCCGCCTGCTGTGAAATCATTACCCGCGATTTCGATAAAATAAATACACACTACCTCGAACTTAAATCGTCTTTTATCGGCGAATTAAATAAATATATGCCGGGCGTTAAAATCAACTGCCGCGATATAGAAACTCTCCCTAACACCGTATCAGCCGCATTCGATTTCACTAATCCCCACCAGGCTAATGCCTTTATGTTCAATTTAGACGCCGCGGGCCTTGCCGTTTCGCGCGGCGCGGCGTGCGCTTCAGGCGCCGGAAGGCCGTCGCACGTGCTTACCGCAATGGGTTTAAGCGAACTTGAAGCCGGTTCGACCATACGCGTTTCTTTCGGAATCGATAACCGCGTCGAAGAAACTATCGAAGCGGTTAAAATAATTCACTCGGCTTACGCCGCAGTAATTAACGCCGGAAAGGCCCTTGAAAATGAGTGAAAAAAAGAAAGTTATAATAGGACTATCCGGCGGAGTAGATTCGGCCACCGCCGTTCATTTTTTAAAAGAAGCTGGATACGAGGTCATCGGACTCACTCTGAAAATGCTTCCTGACGCTATAGAACGCGCCTGCGGGGCCGGCGAAGGCTTCCGGGTATGCTGCTCGAAAGAAGCTGTCATGGAGGCTAAAATATGCGCTATGAAGTTAGGCATATCTCATTACGTAATAAACTGCTCCGAAGATTTCGAAACTAAGATCATCGATTATTTTACCGCCGATTATCTGTCCGCTAAAACCCCTAATCCCTGCGTTTTTTGCAACAAATATATCAAATTCAAATACCTTATCGGATACGCCGCAATGATGGGCGCGGATTTTGTTTCTACCGGCCATTACGCAGATATCGCCTTCAGCGAAAATTATGGCAGGCGCCTCTTACGCAAGCCCGCCGACGAAGGGCGCGACCAGTCTTATATGTTGTGCATGCTGCCTTTTGAATATATTGAAAAGATAATACTGCCCCTCGGGCCGTACCGTAAATCTGAAACACGCGCCTGCGCGGAAAAACTCGGTCTTATCGTCGCAGATAAACCCGATTCCCAGGAAATCTGCTTCATTCCCGACGGCGATTACGCCGATTTTATAGCCGGACGAAAAAACAGCCGTGAAAAAATCAAAGCCGGCAATATCGTCGATATCAATGGTAAAATATTAGCTAAACATAACGGACTTATAAACTATACCGTCGGACAGCGGCGCGGGCTCAATATAGCCCATAAAGAGCCGCTATACGTAATAAAACTCGACGCCGCGCGCAACGAAGTAATAGTGGCTGAAGCCGCCTTCGCCTCTAAAAGCGAATTTTTCGTGAGCGGTATGAACCTTCATTCGGGCGCACCTTTTGTAGAAGGACGCGAATACGAAGTCAAAATCCGGTATAAACATAATCCGGTCAAAGCAGTTATAAAAACTTTAAACGATAACAGAGCGAGGGTTACGCTTTCGAAAGCCGAAAGAGGCGTAACCCCCGGTCAAATATTAGCCGTTTACGACGGCCCCTTCCTGTTAGGCGGCGCGGTCATCGAATAAAAATCCGATGCCGCTGTCTATCGCCTTACCTGCTATATTAAATAAAACTCCATAAATTCAACGCTAACCGCAACTGTAATAAGAACATGCGGGATTACGGCATTTGCCGCCGCGGCAGCCTTCAACATAATCTAAGGTGCCGCCGCATTCGGGACACGCGCCGCTCTGGCCGGCGGAGTTCTGATCGATTATAGCGCCAAGATAAGTGTTGCCGTTCTGAGAACTTCCGGAAATTGAAAGCGCCTGCGCAATGCCGCCGGTAAATGAAGAGTCGTCAGAGCTCTGCGGCTGCGAAACGGACGAATCGCCGGATTTAACGGCCGCTTTCTGCTGCGCCATTTCACGAAGCAGGATATAATCGTGAATGGCCTTGCCCACGCCGTCAAGACAGGAAGCTATATAACTCGGGCCAAGCCCTTTTTCTTTGGTGCACTTTATCTCAATAAGCTCGTCCCTTATCTCCTGCATCGAGGCCCCGTGCTTTAACGCGAGCGAGCTTAGGCGTCCGAGGCCCTCGGTAAACGCCGACGGGCAGCCTCCGGCTTTGCCGAGATCGGCAAAAACCTCTATTTCCTTTCCGTCGAGATCTTTATAAATATGAACGTATAACATGCCGCAGCCAGTGTCTTTACGGATGCGCGTTCCATCGGCTATCTGCGGCGTTTTACGCTTTTTGGGCTGCGGTTTCAAACCCTCCTTCAGAACTGACGCAGAAAGCGGCGCGGCCGAATTTTTATCGCCCGACCCGCTGTGATAGACCTGTTCGCTCTTGCAGCCGTCGCGGTAAACGGTTATGCCCTTCAATCTCATTTTATAAGCCATCATATAGGCCTGAGCGATATCGCCGACCGCGGCTGAATTAGAAAAATTAATGGTTTTAGATACCGCGTTATCGCAGTATTTTTGAAACGCAGCCTGTATCTTTATATGCCATTCATAGGGAATTTCGTGCGAAGTGATAAAAACGTCGCGCAAGTACTCGGGCAGCTCTTTAATATTTTTAAGAACACCTTCATTTTTTATTTTTTCGATAATTTCGTCGCGGTAAAATCCGTTTCTTTTAAGAGTCGCAAGCAAAATCGGATTTATTTCACGCAAAACAGTTCCGTCCATTACCCTTTTTTCGTAAGAAAGGGCGAAATAAGGCTCGATGCCGCCCCACGCTCCGGCTATGGTTGAAATAGTCCCGGTAGGAGCTACCGTAGTGGATGCCGCGTTTCTTAATTTAATGTCGCAACCCTTGAAATTAGGCGAGTTTATATCGTAAATCGAATCTTTATGAGCGGCGAATACTCCGCGCTCGACGGCAAGAGCCGCAGACGCCCTGCGAGTCTCGCTTTGAATGAAACTCATTATATTTTCGGCAAGATCACAGGCCGCGTCTGAATTATAAGCGATCTCGAGCTGCGCGAGCATATCGGCAAACCCCATAACGCCGAGGCCTATCTTGCGGTTAGTCTTCGTGAGCCTTTCAATGGCGGGTGTCGGATACTTATTCATATCGATTATATTATCAAGAAAACGCACTGCCACGGCGGTTACTTTAGCGAGCCTCTCGTAATTCACTTTTCTGTTTTTAACCATTTTACCGAGATTGATCGAGCCCAGATTACACGATTCATAAGGCAGCAGAGGCTGCTCCCCGCAGGGATTGGTGCTTTCGATATCGCCGAGAGCCGGCGTAGGGTTGTATTCGTTTATGCGGTCAATGAAAATAACACCAGGGTCGCCGTTCTTCCAGGCGTTTTCAACGAGAAGATTCCAGACGACCGAGGCATTTACCTTTTTAACGACCTCTTTACTGTGCGGATTGACTAATTCAAATTCGGCGTCATCGGCTACCGCCTGCATGAATTTATCGGTCAGGGCAACCGATATATTAAAATTGGTGAGCGTTTTATCGTCTTTTTTAGAAGTTATAAAATCGATGATATCCGGATGGTCCACTCTTAATATGCCCATATTCGCGCCGCGGCGAGTGCCGCCCTGCTTTATTTCCTCGGTCGATGCGTTATAAACCCTCATGAAAGAGATCGGCCCTGAAGCTATCCCTTTAGTGGTTTTAACGTTATCATTGCGCGGACGCAGGCGAGAAAATGAAAAACCCGTGCCGCCGCCGGACTTATGTATCATAGCCGCTTCAAGAAGCGTCGAATAAATGCTTTTTATATCGTCTTCGACCGGCAGGACGAAACATGCCGAAAGCTGCTGCAGAGTGCTGCCCGCATTCATAAGCGTGGGCGAATTCGGAAGAAATTCTAAATTAAACATGATATCGTAAAATTCATCCGCCCACCTGCGGGCATTTTCACATGAATCCTGCAATTCGTTGAGATTATCAAGAAATTTTTTGAAATTATCGTCGTAACTTTTTACGGAATTAGACGCTAAAAATTCATAAAATCCGCTTATCGTATTTTTAACTTCAGCCGAATTTAATGTTTGCGGCGGAAGCGCCGCTGTGAACCGCTCGAAGGTTTCCTTTAATTTATGAGCGTTTTCCCTTTCAGGAGCGTATAGCAGCGTAACCGGCGAAGACATGTCGGCGCCCGCCGGTAAAACTGCCGTAGCTACGCTTTTATACACGGCCGCGGCGGTGCTTTTATCGTATATGACTTCGGCGAGCGCGACGTTCTTAGCGACGCGCCATAGAAGTTTTTCTGGTGTTTCATTAGGTTTTAGATATCTTTTTTCGAGAACTATTTTCGCATTAGGACATAGCTCTATCTTTTTTTCACTCAATGTTTTCTTCATCTATATTTTGACCTTTCTTATTACGTCGAGAACGCTGCCGTCGCGCCATTCCATTACCGCGACTATCTGATCGTCTAATTCGACTTTTTCGGGAACGCCCGTTATTTTATATACGTCTTCCATTAATTCTTCGATCGATTTGATCGGTAGTTTCGAATTTTTAGTTTTATCTATTAAATCCTGGCGTCTCGGATTAATGCAGATGCCGCGCTCGGTGACGACAACGTCTATTAATTCGCCGGGACAGGTTACCGTAGTTACTTTTTCGCGTATTATCGGTATGCGCTTTCTAAACGAAGGCGCCGTTATTATGGTTACATCCGAACCCGCGGCCACGTCGGGAAAACCGCCCGTTCCGTGAAGCAGAAGTCCGTCTGAATGAGTGTTGACGTTTACGTTGAAATCCAGATCTATTTCCGTTGCGCCGAGAACGCCTATATCGAGCATATGCGCTATACAGCCTTTCGCATGATAATTATAAGAAATGGAAAGCGTCGATTCGACATGATTATTATTCTCGCGAAGCGAACGCACCGCGTCGAGATCGAAGCACTGGCCCTCGCATATATACTTCAGCGCGCCTTCTTCGAGCATTTTAACTAATACCGAATTTCCGCCGCCGTGGGCAAAAGACGCCGTGACGCCTTTCTTTTTCATCATTTCGGCCAGATATACGTTGAAGGCGAGCGATATTCCGCCGGCGCCAGCCTGAAACGAAAGGCCTTCTTTTATATAACCGATCTCTTCGACGAAACGGGCCGCATATTCAGCTATTAAAAGCTGCGTCGGGCTTTTTGTAAGTTTGGTCGTGCCGGAAACTATCTGCGCGGGATCGCCGATCGAATCGACGGTGACCACGTAATTAACGTTGCCGCCCTGTATCGACCAGGGAATACATGGAAACGGCACCAGATTGTCGGTTATAATAACCGAATAATCGGCGTAAAGGCTATCGACGTTAGAATAACTCAACGGGCCGCAGGCGGATTTGCCCAGAACTCCGTTGGCGTTGCCGTAACAGTCAGCCGCCGATGCGCCTATAAAAGCTATATCGATATGAAGATCGCCGTCCTGGACGGCGCGTACGCGGCCTCCGTGAGAGCGGAGAGTGGCCGTTTTTTTCATTTTACCGTAAGAGCAGGCCCTGCCGACATCGCCATTCATCGAGCCTTCTATATGTGAAATAACGCCGCTTTCTATATACGGAATCAGCTTATCGTGTACCGGAAAAAGAGCCGTAGGAGCCAGAACTATATCTTTAAAGCCGCGGCGCGCGAGATTTTCGACTACCATATTGACTATATAATCGCCGTTTCTTAAATGGTGATGGAAAGAAATACACATTCCGTCGCGCAGCGGAAGCTTATCCAGCGCCTGGTCAAGACCATTTATGACTTTATTTATTCTGCCGGGAAAGCAGCGCGGAATAGGCGGAGCGGCTTTTTTGCGGCCGCTGACCATATCGGCGAATGCGCCGGCATAAGGTTTTACGGCCCTGCCGTTGACTTGCGTTGGAACCATGCGGCCTAAAGCGTTTTTTATCATTTCCATAATATTATCTCACTTCCTTTTTTGCGGTCTCAATGCCCATTTTTTTAGCGAGTTCGAGAGTTTTTTTTGCGCGCTCGACTACCGGAGCGTCTATCATTTTACTTCCGAGAGCGATAACTCCCACCCCGCGCGACTTAGCCTCTTCAATGGCCTGCATGACTTTATTGGCGTAACGGATCTGCTCGTCAGTTGGCGCAAAAACTTCGTGAACTATTTTAATCTGGCCCGGATGTATGAGGCCCTTGCCGCAAAAACCCAATGACTGAGCTTCAACGGTAGATTTTCTGAGGCCTTCCGAATCTTCTATATCCGAAAAAACGGTGTCTATAGCTTCAATGCCGGCCGCCTTAGCCGCGTAAACCACCGAACAGCGGGCGCTGAAAGTTTCACGGCCGTCGCGCGTACGCTCACAGCCTATATCGCGAGTGAAATCTTCGGCGCCGAAACATAACGCTACACTGCGTTCCGATGCGCGGGCTATGTCGTATGCGTTAATTACGCCCTTCGCTGTTTCTATAAGCGGCATAAATAAAATTTTACTTTCAATGTTATTTTCATGCTCTATTTTTTTGACTATTTTTTCCACTTCGATAACGTCATCCGCGGTTTCACATTTGGGAATGAGTATGGTATCCGGTAACGCGGGAACTATCATTTCGAGATCTTCACGGCCGTACTCGCAGCTTAACGGATTAATGCGCACTATACGCTCGCTCGAACCTAAAAAATTATTTTTACAGGTTAAAATATTCCTTACGATATAACGCGTGTCAAATTTCTGCTCCGGCGCTACTGAATCTTCAAGATCTAATATAAGAGAATCGGCGCCGAAAAGACCCGCATTTATTATTAAATCAGGATTGTTGCCCGGTATGTACAGACGCGAACGGCGAAGCCTCGAAAACTCAGGCTTAAAATAATCGCGGCCGATCTCGCCGGATATATTTTTTCCGGCGCCATAACCGGTTTTATGCAGCGAAGCCTCTAAACGGGCGAGTATCACAAAATCGAGCGCGCCGTTATCCTCGATTTCAATAAGCATATCCTTTACGGATAACTCCGCGGCGGCTCTCGCCGCAAGCGATTCGATATGTTTTGCGTAAAAAGCCTTTACGGAACTTTTAACGGTTATTTTAACCCCATACCCCGCTTCTTTTTTACAGCAGCTGACTAATGCGTCGGATTTATCCGTTTTGCCGCTAACGGCGTGATCGACTATGTTAAAACTCATATTTAACCGCCTTTTTTATTGAATTTTAAAATTAAAAAGCCCTTTTTATTTTTGAAATATACTAACATAAAACCACCTTAAATTCAAACTTAAATTTTGATGATTTTTTAGTTCCTTTTTTGAAGGGAGGGAGAAAAGGTTAGCAACCCTTTCTCCCTCCCTATGCCCCACCCTCAATCCGCAAATTGCCTGACGCTTTTTTGTTGGTTTGCAGATAGCTTTTTCTTTCGCGGCTTTTCTTTCTTGCCTTTTTTTTATTTTTATTTTCCTTTTTTTCTTTTTGTATTCTTATATTTTTATTTCTTATTTCTTGCCTTTTACTTATTTGTCTGCCAGCTTGCTTGTTTGCATGTGCGTACTGCGTACGCACATGCGGTGCAATAAAGGCACCACTAAAACTTAAGATAATGGCTCACGGTAAAGCAATACCGTAAATCGAGTCTAATAATCGCACTGCTAAATATTAATCAAATTGTATAAGACAAGAGTCCTGATAAATTGAGTTTAATCGGGCTTAATTTATAAGAATTATGTTAAATAATACTTTAGTATAGTAAAAGTTTTTATTTGTTAGAGCTTTATCGTGAGCTGAAGTATTAAGTTCCGGCAGTGCGTAAATAGCATACCTTCGAGCACGCAACGCGTGCGCGAAGGCAAAATCAACTAAAAGCAAGAAAAAAGTTTGTGGTAGAAAAGAAAAAATATGTAAAGTAAAATAGAACAGAACAAAATGAAGTGCAGTGCAGTGCAGTGCAGTGCAGTGCAGTAGAAAGAATAGAACAATGGCAAGAGTTATCTTAAAGAAATTAAAAGATAAACTTCGAAGCCGGCATGAAATACCGCCGAAATAAAAAGGCTATGAAATAGACTTTTTATTTCGATGCTGCAAAACTGCGCAAATGCGGCATACGAAGTATGTCGTA
>CAYTCW010000022.1:27543-42212 GCA_964436235.1 uncultured bacterium | reverse complement strand
TGAGGGAGGGTTTAAGGGAGGGAGAAAGGGTTGCTAACCTTTTCTCCCTCCCTTAATTAAAAAACGGGCCCGTAAAATTTTACGGGCCTGTTTTATTAAGCGTTATACTTTTAATTTAAATGTATGTATAAACATATGTGTAAATGTAAATTTATATGTTTATTTGAGTTTAGTTTATATTTTATTCGTTAGCGCCGTCGTCTTCCATGCCTTCGCCGCCGGTCATGATATCTAATTCTTTATCTTTAGAGCTTATCATATTTTCTTCTTCCATAACTTCTTTAAGCTCGTCGGCTTGTATTGCAAGAGGCGCGCCGGCCGCTTTTACTTCGGTTTTTCTGGCGAAGTCGGGCAGGGTTACGTTTCTGTAGGCCGATATGCCGGTGCCGGCGGGAATTAATTTACCTATGATAAGGTTTTCTTTAAGGCCGCGCAGGTAATCGACTTTACCGCGGATGGAAGCCTGCGTGAGAACGCGTGTAGTTTCCTGGAACGATGCCGCGGATATGAACGAATCGGTCGTCAGCGAGGCTTTAGTTATACCCTGAAGTATCTGTTCGCCTTCGGCGGCGCGGATTCCGAGCTGGTTAGCGCGTTCGTTTTCGATGTAGAATTCGTTGAGCGTAACTATTTCACGCGGCAGGAACCTCGTATCGCCTGAGTTGAGTATTTTGATCTTACGGAACATCTGGCGGACTATTACTTCGATATGTTTATCGTTAATTTTAACGCCCTGGTTTTTATACACATGCTGGATCTCATCGATGATATAGCGCATCGTGCGTTCGACGCCTGCGATTTTACGGAGTTTTTTAGGCGCGACGTTTCCTTCGGTAAGCTGATCGCCGGCTTTAACGAGTTCGCCGTCGAATACTAAGAAGTTCGAAAGCGTTCCGAACTGGCTCTTGTACTGCTTGCGTTCGCCGCTGAAACTTTCGATTATCAGCGAGTTGCCGGCGCGTTTTGCGACGCCGTCGAATTCGGCGATTATAGATTCTTTTTTAGGCCTGCGCGCTTCGAACAATTCGGCGACGCGCGGAAGGCCCTGGATGATATCTATGGTTTTCTTGGACGACGATCCCCATTTAGCGAGAATTTCGCCCACGTTGACTTTCTGGCCGTCTTCGACTTTAAGCTCGGCGCCGTCGAGTATCTGGTGCGCTTCGCCCATCTGAACGATAATACTGCCGATGGTAGTGCGTTCTTTGCCTTCTTTATCCTGGCGTTTGATCAATTTAATAACGCCGGCCACTTCGTATTCGTACTGCACTTCTATTTCTTCGGCCGTTCTTTTTTCAAAATGTATTTCGCCGAGTGTGAAGTTGACTGAAATACCGGGCAGATAAAGTTTAAGTTTATGCTCGCTCAGATTTGCCGCGTTCATAACCATGAATTTAGCGGTGTTCTGATCGATAACGTGTTCGGATTCGATAACGCATGTGCCGTCGAGAGTATTCATTATAGTTTTACTGACGCGCGTTCCGATAATTTCGTTGATGTTGTCAAGTTTGAGTTTGGATATATCTACTTCTTTGGAGAAGTTCAGGTTTTTGCCGTTTATTTTAACGACGAGGCTTTCGGGGATTACCGGGTAATACCTGAACTGCGCGATATTTTTACCGCTGATGGTAATTTTTTCGCTGTATGATCTAACGGGATTGAATTTATCGTTGACTAATGCAGCGAGTTTATCGCCCTCGCGGACGTTCATGCCGTCATTAACTAAAATGCGCATGTCGGTAGTTATTTTATATTTTTTCTCGCTCTTTTCGGGTTTAACGAATCTTTTGTGATGTTTATCTTCGGTATCGGTAACGCTGCCTTCGAATTCGATAGGTTCCGTCAAAGGCGAGTTAACGCTTATCGTGTCGCCGTTTTTAACTTTGATCTGCAGTCCGTCCGGCACTTCGTATTCTTTACCGGAATAGATTATGACCTTTCTGACGACTTCGTTATTCACTTTTTTGCTGTATTTAGTTATATAGTTTACTTTTCCCGCGATTTTAGACACTATAGCGGCTATCGGTTCGCAAAGATCTTCGTTGGCTTTGATCACGTCGCCGGTATTAACCAATAAGTTGATATTTTGGGGTATTTCGTATTCTTCGACGTTGTTGATTATTCTGATTCCTTCGACATGCGTCGGGAATATGAGTTCCGCGCCCGCTTTGATCTGCATGCCTTCTTTGACTCTGATAGTGGCGTTATCGGGTATGTCGAACGTTTTGTAGTCGATTAATTCGATTCTTTTGATCGTGTGGTCGGCGAGGATTTTATCGCGTATTTCTTCGTTGATGATCGTATTCGCCTGGCAAATCAGCTCTTTGGATTCGGGTGATATAACGTCCTGTTTAGCTTTTTTACCGAGGAGTCTTTCGCGTATGGCCGCGGTATCGCGTATGGCGACGACTATTTCATTTTCGACTTTAACGCGCAGGCATTCGACATAAACGGTCGAAAGGTCGGTATTGAGTTTATCGATATCGACTATTGTTTTATTATCGATAACCGTTCCTTCCTTGAACGCTATGGTTTTGTTCTTTTTATTTTTAACGTCGCGCGTGATTTTTTTGCCGATGAATTTATTAAGCGACTGTACGTCGAGGTTTAAAAGCGGCATATCGTTTTCGATTTTAACGTAACCGCCTATGGTAGAAACTTTAAGCAGTTTATCGGCGAGTTCTACGCTGATTTTTTCGTTAGCGCGCGCTATAACTTCTTTAGTTCCTACTTCTACGATAGGCGAAGCAAGAATTTTATCGACTATTTTTTCTTTGAGCGAGCCTGCGATATCTTTTATGGTGAGGTCTTTTATATCGCGGATCACTATTTTATTATAGTTTTCTGTGCGCTTCTGAACGCGCGGCCTGTCGATAACGCCGATTTCATAACCTTCGCTGTCGGCTATAGTGCGCGTTTCGCTCGTGATTTCAACTTCGCCGTCTATGGCTGATTTGAAATGTATTTCGTCGCATATCTTTTCGCCGGCTTCGATATTCGAGCCCGGTTTTACGCGCAGCTTCGACAGGAGAAGATTAGCGTCCTGAGGAATTTCATGCTCTTCTTCGTCGGTGACGATTATACGGCGCGTGTCGAGCGTTTTAGCGGCCGAGCCTTTAGGCTGTACCACGCGGGCTAAACCGGCGGTGTCGGAAACGAAGGTGATGGTGTTGCTTTTTTCGTTGACCTTATTTACGATGAAAGGAATATTTGTCGGGAATAAATATTCTTTTTTAGCGTCTTTTTTTACGTGGATCATTTTATTTTTAATACTGACTTCGCCGTCGATTTCAGAGGATATGACAAGAAGTTCTTCGTTCTTTTTAACTTCGTTGCCCGAGCGCACCTTTAACTCGACGCCGTATTTAGCGTTCGATTCTTCTTTGAATTCTTTAACGCCCTGCGGAAGGACGTATTTTTTCTCTCTGACGCTTTCTTTTTCGTCAAAGGGGCTGATGAAGATGATGCCGTTGTCAGATATTACTTTCTGGTTTTTGATCTTTATGTCGAAGAACTCGACCTGGCCGTTTATACCTGCTATAGCAGCTTTCTGCTCGGCGATTTTTTCGGCGAGTATGAAACCGGGTTCGACCATGTCGCCTTCGTTGGCGCGAAGATACGAACCGAGAGGTATTTTATAAGTTTCGAGGCCGAATCCGCCTTCTTTTTGAGTTTTTTCGATGATGATGGTGCCGTCGTTGGAAACTACGATACCGTCTTTAACTAAGAGGTTATTGAATTTAACTTTACCTGCGTACTGGGTTACGACCTGATTCGGGTTGTATTCGCAAAGCACGTCGCCGACGCCGATGCGTTCGCCGTTGGCTATTTTCTGGTTCAAGAACGCGCCGACCGGCAGGTGATAGTTTTCTTTACTGCCGTCTTTTTTAGTGATGGTGATAAAGCCTTCGAGCACGATACGCCTTAAATCTTCTTCGAGGTCCGGAGCTTCTTTTTTTTCGAGCGATTCCACGTTGCCGATGAGCTGTTTTTTACGGTCGACCTTATAGGTCCATTTGAGGCCGTCAACGCTTATTTCGCCTTCGGTGTTGCTTCTTACTTCCACTTTTTGCGCCAGCGCGATACCGCCTATGTGGAAGGTTCTCATCGTAAGCTGCGTACCCGGTTCGCCGATCGACTGTGCGGCTATGATGCCCGAAGTTTCGCCGAGTTCTATTATGCGGCCGGTAGAAAGATCGTTGCCGTAGCATTTCTGGCAGATACCGAGTTTGCTCTTGCAGGTGAGAGGAGATCTGACGAGAACCGTGGGTCTTACTTTGACGCGTTTGATGCGGCAGCTCATAAGATGCTCGAGTTCGACGTTATCGATCATGCAATCGCTCTTTAGAATGATCTTATCGGTTTTATCGTCGATAACGTTTTCGGTGGTGAATTTGCCGAGCGCTTTTTCGTAATCGGGTGTGTCTAATTCGATCACGACGGTAGCGTATTCTATTTTACGGGCTATATCGCTGGTTATCTCTTCGCCGGCTTTAACTAATACTTCGCCGGTTTCCGGATGTACTACGTCGATTATGGCAATACGGCCGCGGATACGGTCGGTAAGCGATATGAGTATTTCGTTTGCTATAAGGTTGTTTACTTTGCGTTTTTCGCGCATTGGTACCATGAATATGCCTTCGGTCGAGCCGCAGTCGTTTTCGCGTATGATAACGTCCTGAGCTACGTCGACTAAACGCCTGGTGAGGTAGCCTGAATCGGCGGTGCGAAGCGCGGTATCAACGAGACCTTTACGCGCGCCGTAAGTTGAGATGAAGTATTCCGTAAGGGTCAGGCCGTCGCGGAAATTCGATTTAATAGGATAGTCGATAACGTCGCCCTGCGGATTCGACATGAGACCGCGCATTCCGCACAGCTGGCGGACCTGCTGCATCGAGCCGCGCGCTCCGGATATAGCCATCATATATACCGAGTTGAACTCGCCGTCTTCGTCGCGGCGCTGAAATTCGTGTATCATTTCGTCGGTTA
This sequence comes from uncultured bacterium, assembly GCA_964436235.1. Taxonomy (GTDB): domain Bacteria; phylum Muiribacteriota; class UBA9980; order UBA9980; family UBA9980; genus UBA9980. The sequence continues at coordinate 37,223 of CAYTCW010000022.1, read as the reverse complement.
CTTCGGCCGTGGCGCTCTGCCATACGTCGATATCGTTCTGGCGTTTTTCTTCGCGGGTTATCGCGCCGACTTTAAATTTTTTAGAACTGTCCTCCGATTTTCTTTCGGCAGCCGAGAGGATATCGACTTTACGGTTGGGGATTATCAGGTCGGAAATCGAGAAGGAAAGGCCTGAAGTCGTGGCGAATTTAAAACCGAGTTCCTTGGCGTCGTCGAGAAATTGAGCCGTACGGGCAAGGTTGCACACTTTATAGATGCTTGAAACGATTCCCGAAAGGCTATTTTTATTGATTTGTTTATTTATGAAGCCGAGTCCTTCAGGAAGAAGCTGGTTGAATATAAGTCTTCCTACGCTTGTTTCATAGAATTTTCCGCCTATTCTGACGATATGCTCAGTGTGAAGGCTTACCTGGCCCTGTTCGTAAGCGTGGATAGCCTCTTCGGCGGAGGAGAAGATCTTGTGTACAAGAACTTTGACTTCTTTCAGACCGATTTCGTTAATGCGCGACATTACGAAATTATTTATGGCGGTGTGCTTTTTGATTAACAGCTTGCCGGTTTTATCTTCGAAGATATCGTCGGCTAATTTATAATTGAATTTCTGGCCTGCGGCTAATATCTGGTCTTCGATGCTGAATTTGCGTTTTGAAGTTTCGCAGTAAAATTCTTTTACGATTTTAGTCGGATTATTGCGCAGAAGTCTTGTAAGATAGTAGCATCCGAGAGTCATATCGTGCGTGGGGTTCATAATCGGCAGGCCTGAAGCTGGCGAGAACAGATTGTGCGCGCTGAGAATCAGCATACGCGCTTCGGTCTGCGCTTCTATAAGGAGCGGAACGTGAACGGCCATCTGATCGCCGTCGAAATCCGCGTTAAAGGGCGTGCACACTAAAGGCGGTATCTGGATGGCTTTTCCTTCGACTAATATGGGTTCGAAAGCCTGGATACCGAGCCTGTGAAGCGTTGGAGCGCGGTTGAGAAGGACCGGGTGATCGCGGACCACTTCGTCTAATAAATCCCATATTTCGGCTTTGCCGCGTTCGAGCATTTTCTTTGCGCTTTTGATGTTATGCGCAAGGCCTTTGGTAACGAGTTTATTCATTATGAAAGGCTTGAAAAGTTCGAGCGCCATTTTCTTCGGAAGACCGCACTGATGAAGTTTTAAGTTGGGGCCGACGACGATAACCGAACGGCCGGAATAATCGACGCGCTTTCCGAGAAGATTCTGTCTGAAGCGGCCCTGTTTGCCTTTTAACATATCGTTGAGAGATTTCAGCGGGCGTTTGCCGGGGCCGGTAACGGGGCGGCCGCGTCTGCCGTTGTCGATCAATGAGTTGACGGCTTCCTGGAGCATTCTTTTTTCATTTTTGATTATTATTTCAGGAGCGCCCATATCGATGAGTTTTTTCAGGCGGTTGTTGCGGTTGATAACGCGTCTGTACAGATCGTTGAGATCCGATGTGGCGAAACGGCCGCCGTCGAGCTGGACCATCGGGCGCAGATCGGGCGGTATTACCGGCACGTGTTTCATTATCATCCATTCAGGCTTGCAGCCGGATTTAAGGAAGGTTTCGGCCACTTCGAGGCGCTTGATTATATTGTGTTTTTTAAGGCTTGATTTTTCCTGTAATTTTGATTTGAGGTCGCTTACGAGCTTGGGTATCGATATTTTTTCGAGAAGCTCGTATATAGCTTCGGCGCCCATGCGAGCTTCGAAAAGATTGCCGTATTTATCGAAATACTGGCGGTATTCTTTTTCGGTGAGCAGCTGTTTTTCATTCAGCGGCAAGTTGCCTGGGTTGATTACGATATATGAGTTGAAATATAAAACCTTTTCGAGATCTTTAGGCGATATGTCGAGCAGAAGCGCGATATAAGAAGGCGTGCCCTTCGAATACCATACGTGGGCAACATAGGCGGCCAGATCGATTAAGCCCATTCTTTCACGGCGGACCTTCGATTCGGTTATTTCCACGCTGCAGCGTTCGCATTTGATTCCTTTATAGCGTATGCTTTTATATTTTCCGCAAGAACATGTATAATCTCTTGTGGGCCCGAATATAACTTCGCAGAAAAGGCCGTCGCGTTCGGGTTTATGAGTTCTGTAGTTAATGGTTTCGGGTTTTTTTACCTCGCCGAAGCTCCATCTCTGGATATCTTCGGGCGAAGCCACCAATATTTTAATGGCATCAAATTTATCTACATCCCACACAGAAAATTCCTCCTTAGTATTTGAAAAATAAAATCATTTATTATATATTTATAAAACTACACTTTATTATACCGTCTATTTTTCTTCGACGGTATCTTCAGCAGGCAGATCGTCGTCATCATCGTCATCGTCGCCGTCGGCAAAAGTGTCGGTTTCCGGAGCTATTTCTGCGGCTATCAAGCCGGGGGCCGGCAATTTAGCTTCGATTTCTTCTTTAAGAGGTATCAGAGTGTTATTTTTCTGGAGTTCGATCTTCAAGCCAAGACTCTGTAGCTCTGAAACGAGAACTTTGAACGATTCGGGGACTTTAGGCGTTATTAAATTTTCGCCTTTGATGATTGCGCCGTAAACTTCCACGCGGCCTTCCACATCGTCTGATTTGACCGTCAGAAGTTCCTGAAGTATATGCGCCGCGCCGTAAGCTTCGAGCGCCCAAACTTCCATTTCGCCGAAACGCTGTCCGCCGAATTGCGCTTTACCGCCGAGCGGCTGCTGCGTAACTAACGAGTAAGGGCCGGTAGCGCGAGCGTGTATTTTATCGTCGACTAAGTGAGCGAGTTTCATTATATACATGTAACCGACCGTAACGCGGTTGTCGAAGTGATTTCCCGTGCGGCCGTCGTAAATGAATTGCTTGCCGTCTTCGGATTCTATGAGATCGACCGATGCGACAAGTTTTTTGAAGGCGGAAACTTCGTCCTCGTTAACTACCGTGTTAACAAGAGCGGCCACCTGAGGAAATTTTTCGGTGTCGTCAACTTTCGTATATTTAGCCTCGCCGGCTTCATCCGTCTGCGATTCTACGAAATAAACGACTTCGAGGTTCTGGTTTTTTATTTCGACTTCATTCGTGAAAGTGATTATTTTCGAGAAGTCGAAAGACTGTTTGATGCCTTTTTTGCCTTTTTCGGCGGCTTTAGGGGTTACGATTATTTTATCGAATTCTTTATCGGTGAGCTTTTTAGTTATGCCTACGGGGCATTTGGTTTCGTTATCGTAAACGATTGAAGAATAGTTGGTGAAAACGAATTTCAGCGTTTCGAGATAAGCAGCTATACTCGGCACGAGTTTTCCTTCTTTGGATATTCTGCTGAAGTCCTTGGATGAAAATTCGATGAATTTATCTCTGAGCTCCTGTTTGTTGACGTTTTCGAATTTGCAGTAACCGAAGCAGTCGCGCGACAGAGGGTTGTAAAGCGACAGGCGTCCCGTTTGAATGAGGCGCTGCAGGGACAATCCGGCCCTGATTTCCACTTCGGGCGCGCTTTCGAATATAGGAACTTCCACTCTGAATCCGAGTTCTTTGGATATGAGGCTGAGATAGGTTTCAAGAACCTGTCCGAGATTCATACGCGAAGGAACGCCGAGCGGATTAAGAACTATTTCGACGGGGGTGCCGTCTTCTAAGTAAGGCATGTCTTTTTCAGGAAGAATCCTTGCTATGACGCCTTTATTTCCGTGACGGCCGGCCATTTTATCGCCTTCGGTAATTTTACGCTTCTGCGCTATGAATACTCTGACGAGTTTATTGACGCCGTGCGGGAGTTCGTCTTTGTTTTCGCGCGTGAAAATCATAACGTCGACTATTTTTCCGCCTTCGCCGTGAGGAACGACGAATGAAGTATTTCTTACTTCGCGGGCTTTTTCACCGAATATGGCGCGCAGGAGCTTATCTTCGGCCGTAAGTTCTGTTTCGCCCTTAGGCGTTACTTTGCCTACGAGTATATCGCCGGATTCAACTTCGGCGCCTATTCTGACGATGCCTTCCTCGTCGAGATTGCGCAGCGCGTCGGATGAAATATTAGGAATATCGCATGTTATTTCTTCCGGTCCGAGGCGGGTGTCGCGCGTTTCTATTTCGTATTCTTCGATGTGTATGGAGGTGTAGTAGTCTTCTTTGACGAGTTTTTCCGAAAGCAATATCGCGTCTTCGAAGTTATAGCCTTCCCACGGCATGAATACGCCGATAACATTGCGTCCGAGAGCGAGTTCGCCTTCGCAGGTAGCCGGGCCGTCGGCGAGAACGTCGCCTTTTTTGATTTTCTGTCCGACCTTGACGAGCACTTTTTGATTGATGCAGGTTCCCTGGTTCGAGCGTTTATATTTGAGCAGCTCGTATTTATCGTGGATTACTTTCTTTTCGTTGAAATCGCCGCGGTTGACGTAAACCACTTCGCCGTCTATGGTGGAGACTTTAAGCGATTTAACGTGGCTGTGCGATTCGAGGTCTTTCGAGATGGTCTCGTCGATGGTCGTGCCGGTGTCGTAAAGTATTTCTTTACCATTGGCCTTGAGTATGGGTTCTTTTAAAACGTGGCCGAGAAGGCCTTCGCGGAAAGATTTACGGCTGCGTTCAACCCAGACGGCGCCGGCGTCGATTTTTTTGACGACTCCGTCGGAATTAGCCACTACCATGACTCCCGAGTCTTTAGCCACTTTATGTTCGAGACCGGTTCCGATGAAGGCCGGTTCGGTTTTAAGAAGGGGCACGGCCTGACGCTGCATGTTAGTGCCCATGAGCGCGCGGTTGGCGTCGTCGTTTTCGAGGAACGGTATAAGCGCGGTAGCTACCGATACTACCTGCAGCGGGGATATTTGCATAAGATCGGCCTCGGCGGCGGGAATGAACGAGAATTCATATTCGGATTCCTCGTCGCTTTTGAATTTAGCCGATACGACGGCGTCTTTGATAGCCTTATATTTGGAATCTTTAGAGCAGTTGTAAACTAAATCGGCCGGGCAGACTTTATATTCGTCTTCTTCGTAAGCGTCCAAGTAGTCGACCTGTTCGGCCATTCTGCCGCCGGAGACTTTACGGAAAGGCGATTCGATAAAGCCGTATTCGTTTATATTCGAATAAATAGCCAGCGAGCTTATAAGACCCGCGTTAGGGCCTTCGGGCGTTTCGATCGGGCATATGCGGCCGTAGTGGGTAGGATGCACGTCGCGCACTTCGTAACCTGCGCGTTCGCGGCGTACGCCGCCTGGGCCGAGCGCCGATATGCGGCGTTTATGCGTAAGTTCGGAAAGCGGGTTCGTCTGATCCATAAACTGCGACAGCTGCGAAGTTCCGAAAAAATCTTTTATCATGGCGGCCACTGGACGGGCGTTTATAAGGCTCTGCGAGGAGACCTGCGATACGTCCTGGATCGTCATTCTTTCTTTTATGTCGCGTTCCATTCTGATAAGGCTCATTCTGAACTGGTTTTGAAGCAGTTCTCCGACGCGCCTGACGCGGCGGTTTCCGAGATGGTCGATGTCGTCGATGTGGCCGAGGCCGTTGCAAAGGTCGATAAGATAACGCACGGACGAAACTATATCGGATTTAGTTAGTATGCGGCCTTTTTTAACGTATATGGTTTCGACGTGAGCGTCGTTTAATATGCCGAATAATTCTTTGGTGAGAAGCGTTCCGGCTTCTACGGTCTTAGAGTGTCTGGAATTAGCTTCGGTATAGGTTATCGGGCGGACTATTTCGCGGCCGACGATTTTTTTCTTTAAGAGTTCTTCTTCTTCGAATGAAAGTTTTTCGTACTGGCTGCGCGAGATGGTCGTCAGCGTGCCGTCCGCGGATATTATTTTAACGGCCTGAAGTTTCATGCGGTTCATTTTGAAAGCCATTTCAGGCGTAATGGTGGTTTTCGGCCCGTATAATATGGCGTTGGTTTTCGGGTCGATTATAGTTTCGCCGAGCGTCTTTCCGATAAGCGATTTGCGGAAGGCTTCCTTATCGCGGAAAACTATTTCTTCGAAGTCGAATTCGTTGAATACTTCGATTATTTCTTCGTCGGCGGTCATGAGTTTAACTATCGGAACGTTGCCGTCTTCTATGAGAGTAACGGCTTCGCGGGATATTTCGTCGCCCGGTTCGACTATTATTTCGCCGGTGGCAGGAGCGTATATTGTCGCGCCCGCGGGTTTTGCGAGTATGCGGTCGCGTATGCGCAGCTTCTGGTTTATTTTATAACGGCCAACGTCCGCCAGATCGTATTTGCGAGGATCGAAGAATAACATGTTAAGCAGAGTGTGGGCGTTTTCTTCGATGAAAGGTTCTCCGGGACGCATTTTCGAATATACATCGGCGAGAGCTTCCGACTGGCTTTTTGTTTTATCGTACTTTAAAGTGTTGGTGATATATTCGTTGTTGGCGAATAAAGCCTGTATCTCTTCGACAGAATAGCCGAGCGCTTTAAAAAGTACGGTGACGGGCTGTTTGCGTTTTCTGTCGATTCTTACGTGTATGGTGTCTTTTATTACGTCGAGTTCGAATTCGAGCCAGGCGCCGCGATAGGGTATTACTTTAGCCAGATATTGTTTTTTTAGTTTGTCGTATTTGTAATAAACTCCGGGGGAGCGATGGAGCTGTGATACTACCACGCGTTCTGCGCCGTTTATAATGAAGGTGCCGCGGGCGGTCATGCATGGAAGGTTAGCTAAAAATATTTCCTGTTCCTTGACTTCACCGGAACTTTTATTGATGAGGCGGACTATTATCGAAAGTGAAACGCCGTATGTCACGTCTCTTTTTTTACATTCGTTAGGGTCGTATTTTATGCGGTAAGCAACTCCGTCGATGGAGGCGAAGGTGCATTCTTTTTCTTTGTAGGTGCAGTCATAGTAGCCGCATTCTTTTACTTTGCCGCCCTTGGTGTCGGGGCAGTCTTTGCATCTTGAGAGTCCGAGTTTGTATACGACGAATTCGAGTATGAGATTACCCGTAAAATCCTGGATGGGGAAAATGTCGAGGAATATTTCCTGGAGTCCCTGTCTTAAACGATTGGTAGGCGAGCGATGCGCCTGAAGAAAATCACGATAAGATGATAATTGAACATCGATTAAATTTGGAACGTCGATAATATTGTCGTCCGCGCCGAAATTTAATTTGTCCTGGCCAGTTGTGTAATTTTGAATAACCCTGGGCATTAATCACAACTCCTTACATTGTAATATTTTTATCCAATATTGACTGAGAATTTATTTTAGAAAGAAACTTCAAACAAATAAAAAAATTTAAAATAATAAAATTCCGGCGCCCGACGCTCATTTATTTTTTTAACGAGTTCGATGCCAGAAGCCTTTATGTTTATTTAATTATCGGGTTTTTTATAATTTTCAATCTGGTTGGACCGGTGACCAAAATTAATAATTAACATTAATCAACAAAGCTATTTTCCCGTAAAATAGCCGATTTTCAAACGTACTCCAGTATAAATAATTTAAGTAAAGAGAATTTTAACAGATTTCCAATCAAAAGTCAAGTTATTTATGAGCGTTTTCGTTTTTTTTATTTTTAAAAGCGCTTCTTAAAGGTTGGTGTCGTCGATCTGATCCGGGTCGAAAATCGGGCTCGACGATAAAACTAATTTTATGAGTTCGTCCCATAGAGTGTTTGCGAATTTCGTGCCGGAATAGGCTTCGTCGAAAGTTTCCATCGGAAAATAAACCGCGAGGCCCGTCGCGTCTTTTTTGGCGTCGCCGGTCAGCTTATTTTCGACGATAACTTTTTTATAGATCATCTTTACCTTATCCGCGGTTTCTTTGATCTCTTTATTGCGGGTGTTTTGTGACAGGTAATACATCAGATCGCCAAGATCGACGTTATCGTAGGCGTAAAATTTTTGAGAGCCTGCCACAGCGGCCGCTACGGCCTGCAATTCGCTTTTGTTTTTAGACACCGTCGAGATGAGGGTTTCGCTTAAGCCGTCTATGGCGCTGACCAGATCGTCGATATAAGAACAATCTATGGCCGATAGCGTGGTGCTTTTAACGCGCTTCTGATAAGGATTTCCGCCTTTATCTTTTCTTGAATAAGGCGAGTCGCCCGGTTCGTCGTGAGCGTTGAAATAGCTTTGAAAATAAGCCTGAGGTATCATTTTAGCCAGATCACGGGCGTCCATCGAGGGATTTTTGTAAAGGGGCGTGAGTATGAGATGGTAAGGCCAGCCGTCGCCGGGTTCGGTTTCTTCGGAGGCGACGATATACTTAGCGCCGTCCTTTAATTCGTAAGCTACTTCGATCATCTGCATAAGACAGGCGTCCATGCCGAAAACGTCGAGAGGCTTGCCCAGAATGCCGTGTATGGCCGTCATGGCTACTCCGAGCTCTTTAGTGCTGATATGGTTGTTGGAATCGTCGTCGTAAGAGATGCCTTTAAAACCGCCCCTGGCGGAGCGTTTTTTCCAGCCGGCGCCGTGGTTCCAGACGGTGAGCATATAATTTTGGGCGGGATAGGCGTCTTTGGCCCATTTAACGAATTTGACCAATTCTTTAAAATCGCCCATATCGACTTCGTTTATTTCCGCCACCATTTTAGATTTAAGCCCCCAGTCGTCCGCGGTCGATTGAAAACTTCTGCCGGATACGTCGTAACGGCGGGCGGGAAGTTTGTAACGGTCGATCTGAACTATCACGCTGATATCGTCGCTCAAGCCGGCGCGTTCCATTTCTTTGATATCTTCGACGCTAAATTCGTCGAGATCGTTGTCGGCGTTCATAAAAACCATGAAGGTCCATTTTTTGATATCGTTTTTTTCCGCTTGCGCGTTTCCGGCCATAAGTAATGCCGGCGTGAGAAGGAGCGCAGCTAAGATGATTGATATAACGTGCTTTTTCATTTAAACCGCCTTTTTTATTTATAATTCAAATAATCGTGTTTTTTAGATTAATTTCATAATTATATATTAATTCGGTTAACTTGTAAAGAAATTTTGAAAAAATTTCAAAAAAAATAAAAATATTAGTATTTGACTCGAATAAGTGTTGTGTTGTATAATCATGAAAAAAGTTTTAAGGAAAGTATGCTATGTATTTTGGAATAGGAATAGAAAATGGAAAAACCGTCGAGAATCTCGGATTATTGTGGCGCTCCGCCGAAAATTTCGGGGCAGGTTTTATTTTTACCGCAGGGGCGCGTTATAAAAAACATATTACCGATATCTATAACTCTTTCCAAAGGATACCGCTTTATAATTACAGGGACGCCGAGGATTTACATGCACATCTGCCATACAGCTGCCGCCTTATCGGCGTCGAAAACAGCGAAGGCGCTTTAGATCTGCGCGAATACAGGCATTTAAACCGCGCGGTATATCTGCTCGGCGCCGAAGATAGCGGCATTTCTAAAAAAGCGGCGTCGCTATGCCATGAAATAATTAAAATTCCATGCCTGAAAGGCTGCTTCAACGTTTCAATAGCTGCCGGTATAATTATGTACGACAGGGTTTTAAAATTATCGTCAAAAGTCTAATCTTAATTTTGATCATAACTTTAAACCTTAAACGAGAAACTAAAAGACCGCTGAAATATTTATTTCAACGGCCTTATTAATACTTTTTTAATTGTTTACTTAAGTAAAACAGTATGCGCGTCTGAAATGCTACATTTTATATGGATATTTTTCAGGAAAATTTTTGCCGAATGTTTTTTCGAACTCTTCCGCCGTGCGGGGAGTGAAGAACTGTTTTTCAAT
>CAYTCW010000022.1:12332-27443 GCA_964436235.1 uncultured bacterium | reverse complement strand
CTGTTAAAACCGCCGCAGACGCAGGCGAGGCTTTTGATAAAATTCATTTTAAGGATTATTCTGCATACAGTGAAGACAAAAAGCATGCTCGCCGTCATTATTAAAAAAGAAGACAGTAGAAGCTGAAATACTAACGCGGGATTCAGTTCGCTTATTCCCGAGCCTGAATTGGTGCCGATTCCGGCTAAAAATAATCCCAGTCCGAATTCTTTTAATATTGATTCAGCCGAGCTGGACATATTTCTTTTCAAAATACCAAGATAAGTCAGCTGGCCGAATACCATGCCGATCAAAATAGCGCTGCCTGAAACTCCAAGCGTCAGAGTGCCCAATGCGGGAACGCTTAATTTAACTTTACTCATAATGAAAGCTAAAGCCATTCCGAAGGAAATTGATGAAAGGTCGAACTCGCCCGCCATGGCTTTTTTCGTTCCGAGATAAAGTTCTAATTTATCCAAATTGCTTGGATTGCCCATTACAAGAAGCGTGTCGCCTTTTTCAAATATGAAATTTCCCTTCGGGGTCAGTTCAATACCGTTACGCCAGATCTTATTGACTATAGTGTGGTATTTATTTAAAAAATTTATTATTTCAAGCTGAGAGTTATGCAGTTGAGGGTTATTGATTATTATCTGCCTGGATTCTACAAGCGCATCGACCGACAGATCATCGAAAACTTCGCGCCCGATGATGTTTCCGACCTTAGTTAAAGGCTTTTCTTCGCCCGTCAGTAAAAGTATATCGTCTTTTAAAAGTTTGATGTTATCTACTATCGTCATGGTCAGATCGCCGCGGTAAAGCCGGGCCACATGAGTTCCGAGCTTTTCGTCCAGATCGAGTTCGTGGACTTTTTTGCCTATGACCGCTTCGTTTTCAACTTTAAATTTACGCCTTATAATGTAGTGATGGCCTTCTTTTTTTTTATAACCAGCACGCCTGGCCTCTCTTATTAAATTTTTGTGAAATACGGCCGGAAGCAGCTGCACGAAAAAAACGACGCTTAAAAGGCCGAGAGGATAGACTATGCCGTAGCATGAAAGCATTGTATGCCCCCAGCCGCTGTCATATAAAATAGCGACGCTCGATGAGCTGTTAAGATTTCCGGTGAAAAGGCCCAGAGCCGTCTGGATCGAAAATCCGAATATCTTTGAAGCCGCATAAGTGAAAAGCAGCGTCGAAAAAGAAACGCTCAGCGCTATTATTAAATATGGCAGGCCTCTCCGCCCGAGAGAGTTAAAAAAACTCGGGCCGCTGTGTATGCCGATAGCGTACATAAATATCATCAGGCCCAGAGAGGTAACATGATGGGATGAATGCAGGCCGTAAACGCCGAAAATAAAACCCGTCATGAAAATAGACGCGCTTCCCGCCGATACGCCGCGTATCTTAATTTTTGCAAGAGTAAGCCCGGTAAACATAATTAAAAAGGTCACAAAAACCGGTTCCTGAGCTACCGAAGCCATGAATTCGGAAAACATATATCACCATTTCATAAAAATTTATTGAAATTAATAACGATGAATTTAAAGAAATCATTCGTGATAAAGGAAAAAAACAATCGGCGGCTTTAGTGCCGGCGGTCTAATAAAAAGTATCGTATAATTATAACATAATACTATAAATTTCTCAACAAAAAAGTAAAAGTAAAAAGTAAAAGGCAGGAAACGAAATGAAATTAATAAAAAATCAATAAAAATCAATAAAATAATTGTTTAATGATTTTGCATGTGATAGAATAGTGAGCTATAAAAGAGATTAATTATAAAAAAAGATAAATTAGAAAAATCGAGGAGTTATTATCATGGATAGTATGACGGCGTTTAAAAAACAGGGTAGGCTTTTTAATGTGAAATTCAGGACGGCGAATCTTTTTCTTATTTTAGTTTCGATGATGTTTCTCGTTTCATGTTTTAGTTCCGACGATCAGAGCGAGATTGCAAAAACGCCGTGGGACGCGTATAATCGGGCCGTAACGGCGTCTAAAAATCCCGGGCCCGCCGATATTTACAGAAATTTAAGCCCCGTGAGCGCGGCTAATACGAAATTGATATGGAATGCCGCCGATCCGGCTGATAATCGCCGTGTTTTAGTCAGCACCTGGGCTTCGTGGCCGGGATATTCACAGAGCAAAAAAATAGGTTTAGTTCGTGAAGTTTGGGTTACTCTGGCTCCTGAAGTCAAAGACTTTTTAAAGAAGGAAAACGTGCCGGGTTCTAATATAATATTGAGGATAGATCAGCTTCTTGGAATGCCGCCGACGAAAAGCGAAACATGGTTCGTCGAGTTATGGGCGCGTCCGGCGGATCTTTTTCGTCCGGCGAAAGACCCTGAGATAGACGATACGGAAGCGGGACTCGATTTTCCGGCCGGCACGCCGCAGGCCCATATCGAATGGTTCAACAACCAGGTGAGAACTAATACTTATCCGTGGACAAGGCTCGGCTACACTTATGACTGGGGTAATCCGGCCACTAAAGTAGGCTTGAGCGAGTATATAATAAGGGTTAGCTCTGAAGTCGAAGTCAACAAGGTCGTGCCGACTCTGGAATATTTGAATTAAGACTGCGCGCAGGAGGAGATTATGGACTTTATTTTCGGGGCTTTAACTGGAATAGGGCTCAGCGCGGCCTGCGGGTTTCGCGTTTTCGTGCCGTTTCTTATACTGAGTTTTGCTGCAAAAATGTCTTATGTAAAACTATCGCCGGGGTTTGAATGGATAGCCGGCGACGCGGCGCTTATTTGCTTTTTAATAGCCACTATAGCTGAAATTACGGCGTATTACATTCCTTTTATCGATAATATGCTTGACACGCTGGCCGTTCCGGCGGCCGTGATCGCCGGAACCATTCTTACGGCGTCGGCCGTTGGAGATATTGCGCCGTTTTTAAAGTGGAGTCTGGCTTTAATAGCCGGAGGCGGTTCCGCGGCTGCAGTCGGGGGCCTGACCGCCGTTACTCGTTTGACTTCGAGCGCGGCTACGGCCGGAACGGGCAATCCCGTCGTATCTACGGCGGAGGCTTCAGGTGCTTTCGCATTGTCGATTTTTTCAATATTCATTCCGATGGCGGCTTTTATCGCATTCGTAATGCTTTTAATTTATTTAGCCAATAAAAAACATAAGGCTGAAAATATCGTCACACCGCTCGCGGCGGAGCGGCCGGTTGATAATAATTAAAAATCGCGATTGTTTAGGGGTATAAAGCCGTTAATAAAAATTAACGCTGTGGCTTTCAAGAGCTCCGTTTTTATAGCTAAACTTCGCCGAAAAAAAGCGGTCCTGTTCAAGCCACTTTAAAAATATTTTATCGCCGGCCCATAAATTCAAATTCAGAAGGTCGCAGTCGTTCACCCATTCAAGGTTTCCTTCGCAGGATACCGTCATTTCGCCTTCGAATTTATCTATCACGAATACGAAAACGTACCAGTCTTCATTTTTAGCGAAGGCGGGAAAGGTAATTACTCCCTTTAAAATAAGGTTTTTAGCGGAAAGCCCGCTTTCTTCAAAAACTTCGCGCACCGCGCATTCTTGAGGCGTTTCACCTTCTTCGAATTTTCCGCCGAGGCCGTTGTATTTACCTTCGTGCATATCGTTTTCTTTTTTTACCCTGTGCAGCATGAGAGTTTTGCCGTCTTTTTTTAAATAACATAAGGTGGCTAATTTCATAGGTGGCCTTTCATTCTTAAATTTTTAGTTAGAATTTTTTTCATATATAATGAAATTGGCGGGCTGACATCGTAAGGCTGGTAAAATTAACCTCGCCGTTACTATAATTCATAGCGTTTCTATCTTATCGGTGAGTAAAGCCGACATTTTAAGCATTATTTTTTTAAAACCCGCTTCGGAAGAGCTTTCAAATATATTAAGCCGCCCGGTTTCCACCAATGCTTTAAAATCGTCATCGCGGCTCAATACGCCCATTAAATTATCTTCGATGAAATCGCGCGCGAAGCTCATATATTGTTCACGAAGGCGCATTTTACGGTTCCGTAATATTCTATTTTCGTTATATAGCAAGTCGCGGTGGGCGTTGATTTTTTCAAGCAGCTCGTCGATGCCTTCGCCGTTTATGCAGTTGGTCTTTACGATAGGCACCTGCCAGAGGTTTTGGCCGCCGCCGTCCTGCGTTAATTGTTTTTCGTGTCTCAGGCCGAGCATATAGTTTATTTCGCAAAATATTTTATCCACGCCTGGCCTGTCGTTTTTATTTATTACGAAGATATCGCCTATTTCAAAAAGCCCGGCTTTAATGGCCTGAATTTCGTCGCCCAGTCCGGGCACTTCGGCGATTATGGTCGTATCGGTCATTTTGACGACGTCTATTTCGAGCTGGCCGACGCCGACGGTTTCGACTATTATGTAATCGAAGCCGTAGAGTTCGTAAATTCTTAACACATAAGAAATAGCCTTTGACATTCCGCCGAGAGAGCCGCGCGTTCCCATGCTTCTGAAAAATAGATCGGGTGAAGTGAAATTAGACATTCTGACGCGGTCGCCGAGTATCGCCCCGCCGGTGAACGGGCTCGAAGGGTCGAAAGCGGCTATGCCGACTGTTTTTCCTTCGCCCGAGCCGATGATTTTACGGGCGAGGCGGTCAACTATCGAGCTTTTTCCCGAGCCGGGCGGACCGGTAATACCTATCACCGATTGTTTCAACGTCCCGCCGTTTTTTTTGCGCGGCGCGTTTTTATAATGATTTTCCAGCGCGGTCAATATTTCGAAACCTCTGCGCTCGAAATTTTCTATCAGGGTTATAAGTTTGGCTAATGCGCGCTGGCTGCCGTTTATAAATTCAGAGAATACATCCATGATCTACAAATATCACCATTTTCTAATTTTCTATTTATCGTGTTTAGTATTGCGTTATTTCTTTATTTACATAATTCCGGCTGTTCTTTGGCGTAGCGGTCTATCGGCGGGCTCAATTTATTAAGCGAGGACGCTTTTTGATAATACAGTTTAGCTTCGTCGAAGTTTAAGCAGCGGCGGCTGAGTTCGCCGGCAAGATAATACATTTGCGCCAGCTGAAAATCGCCTTTAATTTTTCCGGCGGCGATATCCGATTTCAGAGCTTCAAGCGCCATGCTAAGATATTTCCGTTCGAGCGAGATGGATTCCTTGACTTTTTTTTCGAGCGTATTAAAGACTGCGGGTTTTAATACGGCTCTTAAATTTTCGAGCGCCTTTTCAGCTTCCCTGTTTTCGCCGTGAGTTCTTAATAAAAACAGAGCGCCGAGCGAGCAGTTTAATAGATCGTCGCCGGCTAATCCAGCCGAGCGTTTTAAAAGCAGGCGGCCGGTTTCGAGTTCTGCCGCGGCGTTATTATTTTCGGTAGTATCTATTGAAGTCAGATCGATGTTTTTACGCATCCATTCAAGCGCATTTTGCGCCTCGATACTTCTTAAATCGAAGCAGAGTTCCCTTTCAAGGCGAAGCGCCCAGGCGGCGTTTAAATACTGGCTGAAGATTTCGCTCGTTTCTTTGCCCATGATCTTATAGGTCCGGGCTATAAGGTCGTATTTTATAAAAGCCGGCATCGGCAATGCCGCCGGAGAAGGCGCAGTCTTTATATCGTAGAGAATGTTTTCGGGCGGCTCGATACTTTTTTTCGTTAATATTTCATCTTTTAATTTAGTTAAAATCGAGGCTTCGACGGTTTCGAAATCTTTGCTATAGCCCGAATAAAAGCATTTATCACATGTAACCGGAAGAATTATCAGCGGCTGGTCGCCGGAAGCGTAGGATAAAAAATCTCTGTCATGGCCGCCGAATGAATTAGTCGACATAAGCGTGTTAACTTTTACTTTATTTCCGCATACGGGGCAGACCGCCTGTTCCGAATTGAAATTAGTAGCCTGCGCCGGAAGGTTAAAAATCGTTATCGTAAAAATAGACGCTAAGCATATTATTAAAAATTTATTCATTACAAACCAGCTTTCACTTTATATTTTCTAAATTTTCTAAGTTTTCCAAATTATGCTGATTTTTTTAATATCAGCGATGTTTTTTAATTTTACGGCGATTATATTTATCGGCCGTAAAAATTATTCTTTTGCCCCGTTAGCTTCGAGAATCATGGTTATATCCGAAGCCTCCCGTTGTGAGCTTACGTTAAGGGGCGTTTCGCCGTTTTTATCTTTGGCGTTCACTTCGGCGCCGTGCGTTATTAAAAGTTGAAGTATCGCGGCGTCTTCTTTTTCGACCGCTTCGTGAACGAGCGTCCAGCCGTTATTATCGCTTATATTTACGTCCGCGCCTTTAGCTAAAAGAAGATCGATGATTTCATTGTGCTGCATATTAATAGCGTGAAAAAGCGGAGTGCAGCCGTAACGGTTGCGCGCGTTTATATCGGCGCCGCATTCTATGAAAAGTTCGGCCATTTGAATAAATCCGCTGCGCGCGGCTAAGTGGAGCGCCGTTTCTCCGAGGTTTTCAACTAACGAAATATCGGCGTTATTTTTGATCAGTAATTCGCTGAACTGGTAATATTCTAAATTGACGGCAAGATGCAGGGGCGTTTCGCCGTCGAGATTTTGAGCGTTCACGTTCGCGTTTTTCGATATTAAAAGTTCAGCCAGGCCGAATTCGTTATTTTCAACGGCCAGATGGAGCGGAGCGGAGCCGTCCTTAGATTGCGCATTTACGGCTGCGCCGTTTTCGATCAATAGGGCCGCGATTTCCCTGTCGCCGAATACGGCGGCGAAATGGAGCGGCGTCCATCCGTCGTCGTCGGTTTCGTCCGGCGCGCAGCTTTTACTTTTAAGCAGCTCCCTGACTTTTTCAATATTGGCTGATTTAACGCCGTCATGTATTTCGGAAGCGTGTGCTGCCGGGCACATGGTGCGCAGAAAAAATCCGGCGGGTTCGATAATTAAAAAATGGAATATTTGCTTGATTGAATTTACCGCCGGCTTTAACTTTAAAGTATATGCCGTCAGCGTTGAGTTAATTAGTGACATTATATTTACCCTTTCTGTTTTATTTAACCCGGTTTATATTTTTGATATTTATAAAATTTTCTAAAAATGATCGGCGCCGTCTATTTCAGGCAGCGGTTCGGCCTTGTCGGCGTTTCTTGGATCGAGCCTGCTTTTCGAGTAGCCGTACATGAAATAAAATATCAAACCGCCGGCGAGCCAGAGAACGAAACGCTTCTAGGTAACAAGCGGCAGGCCGTAGGTAAGAGTCAGGCACGAAACTACTCCCAGAATGGGAATTATAAGTCCGCCCGGAGCTTTAAAAGGCCTGGGGCGGTTCGGCTCTTTAATCCTTAACACGATTATACCCACGCAGACGAGGATAAAGGCGAAAAGCGTGCCTATATTGCATAAATCGACCATTTCGTCTATATTCATGAATGCCGAAAATCCGGCCACTATAACGCCCGTCACTATCGTTGAAAAGAAAGGCGTTTTATATTTAGGATGGATCGAAGAAAAAGCTTTAGGAAGAAGCCCGTCGCGCGACATCGAAAAGAATATTCGCGGCTGGCCGATCTGGAATACTAAAAGGACGGCAGTGTGGGCTATTACCGAGCCGAAAGCCACGATAGCGGCGGCGTAGTTCATAAAATTCTTTGTGAAACTTTCCGCCGAGGCGTTCGTGCCGATATATTTTAACGCCATTGTAAGCGGTTCAGCCTTTTCGGAAGCGAGCATGTTTTTAAGTTCGGCGAAGGGCATTATGCCGACGAATACGACGGTTACAAGAACGTAGATGATCGTGCAGACCACTAATGACCCGATGATGCCTATAGGAAGGTTTTTGCCCGGGTTTTGGGTTTCTTCAGCGAGCGTCGAAACCGCGTCGAAGCCGATATATGCAAAAAACACTATGGCGGCCCCGCTTAATATTCCCGAAAAACCGTTCGGTGCGAACGGCGTGAAATTAGCGGGCTTGATATAATAAAAACCGACAAAGCAGAAGAAGGCGAGCACTACGAGCTTGATTATGACCATAACTTTATTGAAACTCGCGCTTTCTTTAATTCCTATCGCGATTAAAAAGGTTAGCAGTGCGACTATGCCGACTGCCGGAAGATTGAATACAATAGGTATCCCGAAAAAATGCGGCGCGTTTTCTATAATGCCGCCATGGGCTATCGCGGTCCGGTAATCGACGCACATCCACTTCGGAAGGTGAATGTTAAATCCGGCGAGCAGTTCCGTAAAATATCCGCTCCAGCTTATAGCGACCGCCACGTTGCCGATGGCGTATTCGATAATTAAATCCCAGCCTATAATCCAGGCGATAACCTCGCCGAGCGTCGCGTAGGAATAAGTGTAGGCGCTTCCGGCTATCGGAACCATGGCGGCGAATTCCGCGTAACACAGCGCTGAAAAACCGCAGCCTATAGCGGTTAATACGAATGAAAGCATGAGCGCCGGGCCCGCCCCGAGCCTGTGCGCGTCGCCGGCTGCAGCGGTTCCGATCGTAGCGAATATACCGGCGCCGATAACCGCTCCTATGCCTAAGAATATAAGGTCGATGCCCGTGAGAGATCTTTTCAGATGTTCTTTAGCTCTTTTATCTTCGCCGATGATATGTTCGCCGGATTTGATTCGGAATATCTTAGATAAAAAACCTGCCGACTGAGCGGCGCCGTCTGAATTAGCATTCGATTGAATTTTAACCACCCTCTTTAATTAATTTATTTTTCTTAAAATTTGATAAGCGAATAAATTTTCTAAATGTTATATCAAAGAGTTAAAAATGTCAATAAGATAAAAAAAATAATAAAGCGAGAATATGAATTGCATTTTAATTCAAACTATGATATAATCTGAACTAAAAATTACGATAGTTACTCTCTTAATTTTAACCGCAAAGAGATTTTAATAAAAAGGTGGTAAATACATAAAATGAAATTTGTCGCTAAATCAACCGACTTAATAAAGGCGGTCCAGAGCTGTTCGCGGGTAATTGTGTCGGCCTCGGCTTCTCCCATACTCACTAATATACTCATCGACTGCTCGTCTAAGAAAGATGCCGGGTTAATAAGACTTTTCGCGACCGATCTTGAAATGTATTACGAGATTTTCATCGAGGCGCAAATTGAAGAAAGCGGAGTGGCCATGGTTTCTTCAAAAATGTTCGCCAGCGTTCTCGACGTTTTTTCTTCGACTGATTCCATTACTTTTTCGTGCAATAAAGAAAATTTTAATATCGAATTAAGCGGCGGAAAGACTGAAAGTACGCTTTTCGGAATGCCGCCCGACGATTTTCCGCAGCTGCCGATTTTCGATTCAGCCTCGCCCTACACTTTTAAAGTTCCTTTAGCGAAGCTGCAGTCAATGATTAAAAGCACGAGCTACGCGGTCGCCGTCGATCAGGTTAAGCCGGCCTACTGCGGGCTTTATTTTAAAACGCTTGAAAAAACTTTAAGGGCCGTCGCTACCGATGGAAAACGCCTGACCATGTCCGAATATAAATTCGAAGACGATTCCATTAAAGAGCATGGCGAAATTATTATAATCTCTAAGGTTATTAATGAAATTTCCAAAAATTCATGCGACGCGCAGGACGAAGTCGAAATTTCGATTTATTCGAATCAGGCGGCTTTTAAAACTAAAAATTATTCTTACTACTCCCGCCTTATCGACGGCAAATTTCCTGACTACAACATGGTAATACCGAAGGAATATAAAATAAAACTTTCTGCAAGCGTCTCGGAAATAATGCGCGAGCTTCGCAAAATGATGCCTATCGCTTCAGAGAGCAGTAATACCGTCAAATTAAATATTTCAGGCGATAAAATATTGTATTCGGCGCGTTCGCCTAAAAGCGGTTCCATCAGGTCCGAATCGACTGTAAATGTAATCGAGGGCGGCGAGCTCGAAATTAATTTTAACGCTAAATATTTCATCGACGTTTTATCGACAATTAAATCCGATGAATGCGTTCTCGAATTTAATTTAGTGCAGTCGCCGGTCAAAATATATCCTAAAGTAGAACTCGAGGGCGAGATTCACGTACACGTACTGATGCCGGTTCGCCCCGGGTTTAATGTTTAGACCGCGTTAAAAAGTTTTAGTTGATCATAAACAAATAAAGGAGGCATGTCTTGGCTAAAAAGTTTAAATTAATATTTTTTATTGCATTTTTTTTGTGGATATGCTATATTATTAAAACCAAGGTGTTAGACTTGATAGTCGGTAATTATCTTCTCGGCAAAAAAATAGTCAAGTACGAAAATAAGCTCAGGGCGCTTTCGGAGAATTCTGAAAACGAAAAGAAAGATATACCCATAAATCTTTTTACCCTCGGCAGCATGTACTATAACAACACTCACGACTATGAAAAGGCCGTAGAGTATTTTCAAAAGATAATAGTCGAATATCCCGACTGCGATTTCTCCGAGTTAGTCCAGTTCATGATAGGCGATTGCTATGAAAAACTCGGCCGTATCGAACTGGCGGTTCATGAGTATAAAAATTACATCAATAAGTTTCCGAACGGCAGGCAGTCGGAAGTTTTAAAGGAAAAACTCAATAAGCTCGAAGGCCAGCCCGCTTAATTTACGGCGCGGAATGAGTTGAAGTCATTTAACCGTTAAGGCTAAGATAGAGATTAAAGATAATTATAAACAACATATAACAAGAAAAAGAAAAAAATATTTAAAATTTCAGGAGGTATTTATAATGTGGTTTAGAATGCTGGTTGTAGCTGTAGTGGCTTTTTTTGTAGGTAAATTTTACGGTCAGAAGGAAATCGAAGAAGAATTATACGAAGAAAAATCCTGTGTTCCTAAAAAAAGCGTGGTTTTCGAATACCAGGATAAAAATGCTAAAAAATTAGTTTTAACCGGCGATTTTAATAACTGGGACATCAATTCCGATCAGCTTTTCGACCTCGGCGACGGCAACTGGAGCATCACGATGTTTTTAGAACCAGGCCGTTACGAATATAAATTCGTTGTCGACGATACCGAATGGATCGCCGATCCTAATGCGAAAGAGTTCGTAGATGACGGTTACGGCGGAAAAAGATCGGTCGTTGTCGTTCAGTAATCCCGCTCATTATATTTGAAATAACTATAAAAAGGGAGATTTTTATTAATCTCTCTTTTTTATTTAATTTAAGGTGCTCTGATAATTATTGATAAAACTTAAGATAATCGATAAATATATTTTGAAAGAAGTCGGCAGTTCCTTTTTTTTCGGCACTTTTACTTTTCTTTCAATATTCCTCGTGGATATATTAATGGAACTCATCGATTATATTATTTCTAAAGGTATTCCGGTCGATACGACCGTTAAACTTTTTTTATACGCTCTGCCGGCCGTGCTCGTTCTCGTTATTCCGATGGCGCTTTTATTTTCGGTTTTAATCGCGCTCAGCCGCATGCAGTCGGATAATGAAATTATAGCCATGAAAGCCAGCGGCATTCATTTTTACCGAATCGTTATTTCGCTCGTGTGGGTCGGGCTTTTCATGACCGCGCTCACCGTATTTTTAAACGAAGTGCTCGTGCCTAACTCTACTTATCTCAGACGCGAGCTTTACCGAAGGGTGATACTCAAAAGGCCGCTTCCGAAAATCGCAGAGAATGTCTTTTTCGAAGGCGGAAAAAACAGGATGTTCTACGTTAGAAAATACGATAAAAAAGAAGATAAAATGCGTAACATTACCGTATTCGAGCTGACCGGCCGCAATAAATATCCTAACATTATCGAGGCTTCTTACGGCAACTGGGAAAATTATAACTGGTGTTTTTATAACGGCGTGCTGCGCGAATTCGATTCGAAGGGCGAAGAAAAGCACTTCGGTCATTATAAAAAAATGGTGATGCCTACCGATACTTCACAGGACGGCTTTTCAAGCACTTATACAACGCCGCGCGAAATGAGTTTTAATAAATTGCGCGAAAAAATAAAGGAAAGCCAGGCGGCCGGCATAGATACCACGAATATGCTCATCGAGCTGTGGAATAAAACCGCGCTCCCTTTCGCTTCATGCGTTTTCATATTGATAGGAGCTCCGCTGGCGGTTACTTCCAAGCGTTCGGGCGGTTCTCTCGGCATGGGCGTTTCCATAATAATAATTTTTATTTATTACATAATCATGTCTTCCGGCAGGGCGCTCGGAGAAGCGCAGCTATTGCCTCCGGCCGCGGCCGCCTGGCTGCCTAATATAGTGATGGCGTTCGTCGGAATGATTTTGATATACATGAGAAGAAAATAATACGAGGAGATTAATAAATGAGTGAACAGACCATAATTCCTGAAGTTAGAAGATATATTTATGAAGCCGTTCAGCATGCGGTTTCAAAGGGAAAAATCGAGCTTAAAACCGGCGCGGTTTCCGAAAACGGCATGCCGGCCGGATTCGGCGCGGAGCAGATAAGTCTTGAACCGCCCCGTGACAAGGCGTTTGGCGATTTCGCCTGCAATATAGCCATGAAACTGACAAAGGCCTACGGCGTCGCGCCAGTCGCTCTCGCCGAAATTATAGCGGGTTTTATAAAAGCGCCGATGTTTTCTAAAATAGAAGTCAAGGCGCCCGGCTTTATTAACTTTTACCTGTCAACCGATACCGTGTATAAGGCTGCCTATAACATATTGAAGCTCGATGAAAATTTCGGCCGGGTTAATATCGGTAATGGCGTTAAAGTCAACGTGGAGTTCGGTTCGGTCAATCCTACCGGGCCTATTTCAGTCAGCCACGGGCGGCAGGTGGTTTTAGGCGATATATTTTCTTCGATGCTCGAATTTACCAACCATGCGGTCGCCCGCGAATATTATTGCAATGACGCCGGAAATCAGATCAGAAACCTCGGCAAATCCGTTTTAGTCAGATACCGCCAGGCGCTCGGCGTTAAAGTAGATTTTCCCGAAGACGGCTATCACGGCGATTACGTTATGGAACTCGCTAAGGAATTGATAGCGGAGCACGGCGAAAAATACCGCGACGAATGCGGTTGCGATGAAGAGGCAATCGAGCTTTTCGGCGAATACTCGCAGGTTAAAATGCTTAAAGAAATAGTGAGCGTGTGCTCTAAACTCGGCGTTAATTATGATACCGTCTATTCCGAACGCTCGCTTTATACCGGCGGCATAGTCGAAAAAACACAGTCGTTTTTAAAGGAAAACGGGCTCACTTACGAAAAAGACGGCGCGGTGTGGTTTCTTTCGACTAAATTCGACGACGAAAAAGACCGCGTGCTCGTTAAATCCGACGGAAAAAGCACCTACGCATTAAGCGATATCGCCTATCATAAAACTAAATATGACAGAGGCTTCAAGCAGCTTATAACCTTTCTCGGCGCCGATCATCACGGCTATATCAAAAGGCTGCACGCCGCAGTGAGCGCGCTTGGCGTGCCCGCTGAAACGCTTACAATACTCATTCATCAATTCGTTACGATGCTAAAAGACGGCCAGGTCGTCAGAATGTCGAAGCGCGCCGCCAATTACGTGGAACTTAACGAATTGATCGATGACGTCGGGGTTGACGCGGTCCGTTATTTTTTCATAATGCGTAAAATGGACGCGCACCTTGATTTCGATATCAATCTTGCTAAATCGCAATCAACCGATAATCCGGTCTTTTATCTTCAATACTGTCACGCCCGCTGCCACGGCATATTCAACGAGGCGGCAGGCCGCGGTTTCGATACAAGCCTGCAGCATATATCAGCGCTTCCGATCGAAACGGTTATGCTTCTTAATTCGCCTGAAGAAGTTGCAATATTAAAACGCGCCGGCGATTTTCCAAAGACGATCGAAGAGTGCGTTAAAAATTACTCGCCTCATCTTTTATGCCATTACGCCGAAGATTTTGTTAAACTTTTCCAGAGTTTTTACACTAAAGGCAAGATAGATAAAAATTTCAGAATAGTCACCGATGATAAAAATCTTTCATACGCCCGTCTTTTTTTAATACAGGTAGTTTTAATAACCGTCAGGAATATACTCAAGGTTTTAAAGCTAAGTGCGCCCGAAAGAATGTAGGCTGGTGAATGAAATGACGAAAAACTATAAATATAAAGGCTGGTTCATCACTTTCGAAGGCCCGGAAGGCTCGGGTAAATCTACCCAGAGTCAGCGGCTTTGCGATTATTTAAAAAAGGCCGGCCATGACGTGGTTATGACTTTCGAGCCGGGCGGAACTCCGATCGCCAATCAGATCCGAAGCGTTATTCTCTCCCGCGATAACGTTAAAATGACGCCTTATTGCGAAATGTTTCTTTACGCGGCCAGCCGCGCCCAGCACGTCAGCGAGATAATAATCCCGCATATCGAAAAAGGCGGGATTGTGATATGCGACCGCTTTGCCGATTCTTCCTTAGCCTATCAGGCATTCGCGCGCGAAATCGGCTATGAAACGGTAAGCATTATACAAAAATACGCGACGCGCGGACTGGCGCCCGATCTTACCATTATGCTCGATATTCCTACCGAAATAGGTCTCGAGCGCACCTTTAATAAACGCAACCCAAATAAGATCGAAAAATCGGCGGACCGTATGGAGCTTGAAAATATAGAATTTCACCGTAAAGTGCGCGAAGGTTATCTTAAACTCGCTAAACTCGAGCCCGAACGCATTAAGGTTATTAACGCCGAAGATCCGGCTGAAGATATTTATCTGAAAATTATAGAAATAGTAAAAGAAAAAATAATCAGAGGATGATCTATGGCTATCAACGTAAAAAAAAGCGGGCTTGACAGCCGTAAAACCGGCGATAATAAAGTGTCTTCAGCGCAGTTCAAAGGCGGGCCGGGACAGGGTGCCGGAGGCGTTAGCGCGGCCGGACAGGTTTTTTCGTCTTTTTTAGACGCCGAACAAAAAAAATACAGCGTCGAAGAAATTAAAAAGATGATCGAAAGCCTCGAATCGCATGCTATCCTGCTTTATAAATCGCCCACTTTTAAATTATACGAAGATTACCGCAATAAAATAAAAGCCATACTTCAACAGATATGCGCCAACCTTTATCAGGTTAAAGATAACCTTAATTCTAAAGAAGCCGAGGATAAACTGCCGTCTAATTTTCTGGTGGTTATTTCTAAGGTTGACGAAACGCTCAGTGAGCTCGAAGAAACATTCCGCCGCAAGGCAAATATAAATTTTTTATCGAAGCATTACGAAATTAAGGGAATGCTGTTAGACGC
>CAYTCW010000022.1:5814-12232 GCA_964436235.1 uncultured bacterium | reverse complement strand
ATAAAAGGGCGATTTTATGATTAATAACACTCAAAATAGCCAGCATGGCGCAGAAAATATTCAATTTGTAATAGTGACCGGGCTTTCGGGCGCCGGACGCACTTCCATATCGCACGCTTTCGAAGACCTCGATTTTTTTGTCGTAGATAATATGCCGCCGGAACTTATCCCTAAATTCGGCGAAATATGCATTAAATCACAGAAAAAGATTAATAAAGTACTGCTTGTTCTCGATATAAGAGGCGGGTTTACCTCCGACGAACTTTTCAGCGCGCTTAACGAGCTGATTAAAATGGATATATCATACCGCATGATATATCTTGACGCATCCGATCAGGTCCTTGTGAAGCGGTTTTCCGAAACGCGCCGCAAGCACCCGCTCGCTAATAAACTTATATTAAAAGACGCTATCGAAAAAGAACGCCAGCTGCTTGCGCCTATCAAAGAAAAAGCCACTTTCACCATTAACACTTCAAAACTTACGGTGGCTAAACTTAAAGAAATGGTAGCGAAAGTATTCGCCGATATCAAAGAAAACTCCAATCTTATAGTTAATTTAGTTTCCTTCGGTTATAAACACGGAATTCCCGATGACGCCGATATTATCTTAGACCTCAGATTTCTGCCTAATCCTTTCTATGAACCCGATCTAAAACATCTTACCGGCATGGATAAAAAAGTCGCCGATTATATTCTCCAGCATTCTATCGCCGTTACTTTCAAAGAAAAATTTTTCGATTTCATCGATTTTTTACTTCCCGAATACGCTAAGGAAGGAAAGTCGAAAATCGAAATAGCTTTAGGCTGCACCGGCGGCCAGCACCGTTCCGTACTTTTTTGCGAACTTCTCTTCGCGCACCTCGGCGCTAAAAATTATAACGTAATAATCAAACACCGCGAAATTAATTAAAATAATATTTTTTAAAAATTTTTTCGGTACCAAAACTTTTGAATTTAAAAGGATTTAATCATTTTTCTTTTTTATTCAGGTTGCCGGTTTATTTGCCGATATAATAGGAAGGTAAATGTGTTATTTATCATTTATCGTAATTAATATATTTTGCCGTGAGTTATTATTATCTTACCTTTAGAAAAGCAGCGGCAGATGGAGAAGCAATGAGGGCAAACCGGCGAGTTAAATCAAAGTTATTTAAATTTATATCCATATTCACGCTCTTAGCGGCGTTTATATTTTTGCCCGCGGCATTTTTTGTTGAAACGCAGCCTGTTTCGCACGCCGCGGTTAACGGCGGTTCGTCGTTATACCAAAAATATGCGCGTATCGAAAATTATGCTCAGATAAGCGCATCGGAGCTTGCAGGAACCATGGAAGCTGAAATCAGAAAGGGATCGCCGTCTTCTGAAACTTTCGTATTGCTCGCTATCGCTAAACTCGCTTCGGGCGACGTCGAAAGTTTCGTTCGTAATATTAAAAAAGCCAATAAAGTAAGGTATTATAAATTCAGGCCGCATCCGCTCTCTAAATACGAGCCATTCGTTAACAGGTTCGTCAACGTTTTAAGGACGATGCGCGAAATTGACAACCGATTCGAAATTTATCCCAATTCATCCATGCTCCATTACCAGACGGCCCTGCTGTGCGAAAGTTTTAACCGCCGTCTCGCGGTTTATAACCTTGAAAAGGCCATAAGACTTAACCGTGATTTTTTCGACGCTCATATTAAAATAGCTCAATTATACGAGGAAAGTATGGATTATAATCGCGCTATCGAGCACTGGCGCCGCATAATGGATTTAAGGCCCTATGATTTCAGGCCGTATTATAAAATATGCCATCTGGCCTCTAAATTCGGCAATTATACCATCGCTAAAGGAATTTACGAAATCGGCATGCGTAAAAAAATGACGCTGCACGAATATAAAGAATTTCAACAGGTAATTCAATCTTTAGTAGAAGATTTTCCAAGGCTTAAAGGCGAGCGCGAGGTGCATGTCCAGAAATTAGTTAAACTCAAAGAGGTCGTTCAGGCCGATCCGCTTAATATCGACGCGCTTATCGAGATCACCGAAACCTATCTTAACGGGCTTTGCGATATCAAAAGCGCCGAACAGGCCTGCGTAAAGGCTATTCACATAGATCAGCTCAATTATAAGTGCCATCTGCATTATTCGAAAATACTCGAAACTCTCGGCGATGTGGATAAAGCTTATTTCGAACTTCTTTTCGCCATAACCGAAGGCGGCCCTAAAATCAAGGCTGCATACCTGACCGAACTTACCGATCTTTACGAAAGAAAATTGATATCGGATATGGTCGAGAAAAAACTCAAGGTGAACGAGCTTGTCGATTATTTATCCGTTTATTACAACGAGTAAAATGATGATAAGTAAAATAATAATTGATAAAATAATAAAAAAATAGTGAGGTTTATATGCGGAATTTAAAGAAAAAACTTATCGATAATTTAAAAGGCGTTTTCGTTTTTTCGTTGTCGTTATATTTATTATGCGCGGCTCCAGATCTTTTTGCAGCCGAAGCTGACGCCGTCTTAGACGGGCCGCGAAGCGCTATTTTAGCCGCGGCTAAAAAACATATCGATTCTAACGAGCATGAAAAAGCACTCGAATTGATGAAGAATTTCGTTTCGCAGCATCCGGGTTCCGAAACGGCGGCCGAAGTCTATATTCAAATAGCTAAATGTGAAAAGGATATTTATGAAAAGAACCGTTTCGTAATGGTCAATAACGTAATAAAAGCCTACGAACAGATCATCGAAAAATATCCTTATTCAGATCTCGGCGCTGAAGCCTGCTTTCAAATAGGCCAGCTCTACGAAAAAGAATTGAAAAACAATGAAGAAGCCCTTAAATATTACGATAAATGCGTTATCGAATATCCGGTTACTACCTACGCGGCCTCATCGCTTTACAGGACCGGTCAGATCAACGAGGCCGAAGGCTATTACGATATGGCCATCATTGCCTACGAGAGGCTTTCGCGTGACTTTTCCAAATATCAGATAGCCGTCGAATCGCTGCTGCGCGTTAAAGATATATACGCCACTAAAATGGAGCCGAGCTCGCGGACCCTCGACAAATCGCTCGAAGCGTATTATGAAGTTATTAATAATTATCCTGAAAATAAAAAAACGCCTGAAATTTTAATGGAACTCGCTAAATTTTATAAGGATAAAAAAGGCGATACCCAGAATTCAATTAAAACCTACCAGCAGGTGATAGAACGCTTTCCGCAGGATAAAAACGCCTACGACGCATATACGCATATCGCAAAAATTCATGAGGAAAATAAAGATTATAAAAGCGTCGCCGACACCTATAATAAAATTTATCAGGCCTTTCCCGATCATGAAAATGCAGATAAAACACTGTTTGACATAGCGCAAATATATGAAACCAATCTGCGCGAATATAAGAAAAAAAGAATTGAAGACAGAACTTATTTCAGGCTCGAAAAAAACAATCTGAACGAAGCCGTTAAATATTACACTAAATTAGTCGATACCTTCCCGCAAAGTAAATACGCCCCTGCCGCTCTTATGAAAATCGGTAATATTTTAAATACCGATATGGCTAACGGCCTCGAAGCGCGCTTCATGTATAAGGCTATCGTTGAAAAATATCCCGACAGTAAAGAATATGCCGGCGCTCTTGAAATATATAATAAAATGAGATAACCGCAAGGGTTATCCCACTTTATCTAAAATTAAATAATACTTGAAGCGTAATTAAGCCGGTTAAAACATATTCACGTTTTCTTTAATTACGTCGTAGCGTTTCGCAAAGGCGCGCTGCAGATCTTCTTTAGTTATATCGAGAGGATCGGGCGCGTCTTTTGTCGAACGGATATAAGTCAGCATGTCGCGGGCGTCAGACCCCGGCACTGATAAATTATTTTGCTTATAAAGCCCGTCGAAGAAAGCAAACAGACTCTTCAGCTCATCGTCGTTCTGTTTTGAATTGAGCTTTTTAGCCGTAGCGGTGAATATTTTTTCAGCTACTTCGCCCGGCGGATTGAAGGTGGCCAGATTGAAAGGCAGACGGCGCCGAAACGCCTGATCGAGAATATCGTCCATTTTCATATTCGATGAAAGCACTATCCTTTCTTTGACCGGAAAGCGCGCGCGGCCGTTTTCGAGCTCGAGAACGTCGGCTTCGGATTCAAAAAGCGTTATGAAACGGTTCAATATTTCAATCGAACTTTTCTGATTTGGATTGCGCGGCGGGTTGCGGCCGAAATCGTCTATTATCATCATTCCGAGATTTGCTATAACCTGCGGCGGCAGTATAAGGCCGCGCATATCGAAGTATTCAACGCTCGAGTTGGTGCACACTATTATCTTCGGCGGTTTGGCATAAACCCAACGGTTATCGTAAGTTTTAAGAGTTTCTTTATCTATGGTCGAATCTAATGATTCATGGACCCCGTCTATGAAGAACGGATAAATATCGCCGTTTAAGTAAACCGAGTGCGGCAGGTAGATCGTGTAGTCTAACAGATTATGTAAAACTTCGGTGATGGCGGTTTTTCCGTTGCCCGGAGGGCCGTAAATAAGAAACGGCCTTCTGTTTGTGATAAGCGTTTTAAGCTCCATCTTGAAGTCGTCTGACAGATGTAAACCGCGCTGCTGGCATATTTCGTCGATGTGGGCAAGTTTGATATTCAAATTGAGCCGTGAGGACTGTTCTTCGACGCTTTTGCAGTAATCTTCAAAAGCTACGGGCGCTATGTAGCTTTTATATTTATATTTATCCATCATTTCCGAATGTGCGGCGTCGCCGGCGGTTATAATACGATAGTGAAGCTGATTGGTTATCTGCGAAGTAAAAGTTTCGATGAACTTGCTTTTTTCTTTAAGGTCAGTAATTATAGGCTTAATAACGAAATTAGGGACTTTTAACTTTTCGGAAATGCCGAATTCGCTTTCACCGTTGACCGCGGCGTCTTTAAGCACCGATAATATCAAAAACACGATCACGCGGTCGGGGATTCTTAATTCTTCCATTTTAGTGGGTTTTTTGGGTTTTAAATCTGCCATTTTTACCTCCGTATTTATTATAGAAAGTAGCCGCAGCGGCTTTTTTAATCATTATTAAACAGAGTTTGATTATTAAATTTAAGTTTATTTTTTCTTGGTATTACGATCAGTTATTAGCCGCTGCGATTCGTCCGGCGTGATAATAACTTTCGTTCCCGCCGCTACTGAACGGGTTATCCATACGTTGCCGCCGATTACGGCGTTTTTGCCGATTACGGTGTCGCCGCCTAATATAGTCGCGTTCGAATATATCACCGCGTTATCTTCTATGGTCGGATGACGCTTGAGGTTGCGGATTATATTTCCTTTTTCGTCGCGCGGAAAACTTAGCGCGCCGAGCGTAACGCCCTGATAAATTTTAACGCCGTTGCCGATTACGGTCGTTTCGCCGATGACGACGCCCGTCGCGTGGTCGATAAAAAAACTATCGCCGATATCCGCGCCCGGATGTATATCGCAGCCGGTTTTAGCGTGCGCGTACTCGGTCAGCATACGCGGCAGCAGAGGTATATTCTGAATGTGTAATTCATGTGCCGCGCGGTAGATAGTTACCGCGAAAAAACCGGGGTAGCAGAAAACCACTTCGTCGGCAGATTGCGCCGCAGGATCGCCGTCTAATGCGGCCCGGCAGTCTTTAGATAATTTTTCGCGCAACTCGGGAATTTTATTGATGAAATTAATGGCTTCGATTTTACCGACCGCCGTGCATTTTGAACACACTTTAAGCCGGTCCTTGCAGTCGTGCATCTTGCATTTAGATATCTGCTGCGATAATATTTTATAAAGCGCGATAATTTTGCTGCCCAGATAATATTCCACATTCGGCCGGTCGAGCTCCTGCTCGCCGAAGTAGCCTGGAAACAATATAGCCCTCATTAATTCGACTATTTCAAAGATGGACTCGTCGGAAGGCACCATTGGAAAACCCACATGGTCAAGTGAAAAATCAGATTCGAGCGATTTAACTATTTTTTTTGTGATAGACGGCAGCTTTGCCGTATATACATTTTCAAGATCCGCTTCCTGCGTTTTGGCGCATGCAGTATTTTTAAGTATTTCATCGATTTTTTTAGACATTTATTCCCGCCCGGTTTAATAAAATTTTGAGGCCATTATACCAAAAAATAAATAAAATGTAAAATTAAAAAAAATATAGGTGTCAACTTTAAGTTAAAATGTTTAAGTTAAAATGTCCGATCTTATATTTTACGAGCTTGAATATATCGGAAATATATTTTAAGTTTTTAAAGAAGGGGAGGGAGAAAAGGTTGGCAACCCTTTCTCCCTCCCCCGTCGCGGTCTCATGCGGCCTCTTATCGACTCTATCTATACGAGCGGCGTTGACCGTAAAACCTTTCATGCCTTTAAATTAAGCTCATAAATTAGCGTTTAAGCGTTGG
>CAYTCW010000022.1:0-5714 GCA_964436235.1 uncultured bacterium | reverse complement strand
GGATGCGCCGAAGATAGTTAACGCCGATGCGGCCGCGCTTCCCTTCAGCGATTCGAGTTTTGATTTTGTGAGTCAGTTTACGGTTTTTTCGTCGATATTGACTTTGAAGGCAAGAGAAGCGATAGCTTCCGAAATGAGGCGCGTCGCTAAAAACGGCGGCTATATAATCTCTTACGACATGCAGCATACGAATCCGTTCAATAAAAATCTCGCTCCGCTTAAATCGCGGCAGCTCAAAAATTTATTCGGCGCGCGTCCTGAAGCCTGCTGGCGGATAGTTCTAAATCCGATTTTATTAAGGCGGCTGGTAAAGCACTCTAAACTTTTATGTGATTTGATTTCGGTCCTTAAAATATTCAATTCGTTTAATATAGCTTTTATTAAAGTGGAAAAACGGTAAAGCAGTTCGGATATAATATAATTTCAATGAATCTAATAGAAATGGCGGTAATTTAATTTTGATTAACGGTATGGCGATTAAAAAGAACACTATATGGCCGGGTGGGCCGGTCTTTATAAAATTTGCGTTTATTTTTTTCTTTATGACGGCATCGATTTTGGCGCATAATGATTTATTTGCGCAGGAAAGCGTTTTAGACGGCGCAAAGATAAAAGAGGCCTTAAAAAAAAGCGAAGCGGCATATTTTAAAAATAAAAAGATACTAGCGGATTTATCCGATAAATCCAATGACGACATATCGTTCGTTAAAAAAGCCTACAGGCTGCTTTTAAAAAAAGAGGCGGACGATAACGAACTTACGCGCTGGGTAAGTCTTTTAAGCGGCGGCGCCAACCGTCTCGACGTTATAGATAAATTAACTTCGACCGACGAATATTTTTTGAAAAACGAGGTCAGCGGTTTTATAAAAACAGGCAGCGCGCGACTTATGCAGAGTCCCGGCTTCGATTCGACCAGCGTTATGAGAATTAAAAAAGATGAAAGTTTCAAAATAATATCGCGTCAGGACGAGTGGTACAGCGTCGTTTTAGAAACCGGCGCGCGCGGCTTTATCAGAAGCGAAAATATAACGATAAATCCGCCGGATTTAAGCGGCGCGGCAGCCGGAGACGGCGGCGAGTACGGCGATATGGATTACATCGCCGGCGGCGATCTTCAGGACTTCCGCCGCGTTTACTCGCAGGAGATATCCGCTCTTGAAGACAGTTTCGCTAAATTAAAGAGCGCGCTCGTTATCGGCGATAAGTACAGGCCTTATGAAATCAAGCCGGGTAAATTGATCGACGGCGAAAAATATCTGACCCTATTCCGGTCGAAAACAATAGATCTGCGCAATAAAATAGAAATTTACAACTCGAAAAATCCGATTAAACACAGAATAGCTGCAATTTCCTGCAGTTATAAAGACCTGCTCGGCTATAAATTAGTCGAAAAATTAATTACCATTCAGTCGCACGCATTTAACGCCGCCGCGCTCGAAGTGCTTAAAAATGGAGAAAGCATCGTTCCGACGAGCGTTTTTAATTACTCTAACGATGCAGCTAATAAGGCGATTTTAAAAGATTTCAAACAGGAATGCGATTATCGTAAAATAAAAAAATACGCGCTCGTCGATGTTTTAAACTTCGGCAGGCAGCATTTCGACGGGCGGCGTGAATATTTTATGAAAAACGCCTTCGGCGAATACGGCGCATCGATTGAAAAAGACCGGTATTTTGTTGATTTTACAAATCCAGAAGTCACCGCGCTCATGTTTAAGTATCTTGAAGATATTATCAGAACGGGATATTTCGATGCGGTGATAATAAACAATCTTAAAATGCCGCATTATCCTTCGGCTGGAAATGATATTAGAGCGCTTTTTATATTCAATGACGCGCCGGTCAAAGAATTTGAAAAGAACACCGGCCTGAGCGTTTCACAGCTCACCGAGTCGCATGAAGAAATATTTAAAAAGTATGCGATATCTAAGTTTGAAAATTTCGTGACCATGCTGCGTAAATTTTTCGCGTCTAAAAAGATGCCATTTTATGCGGTATGCGATGCCGATTATTACTCTAAAAAATTCGACACGAGGCTTTGCGATTTTAAGAGCTGGGGTAATAACATCGATTTTCTGATATTGCGTTTCAGTGCGGCAAACGAAAAAATTATAGCCGCTTTTGCTAAGGATACGGCATCGGTTATCAGCCGGCCGCAGATAATATGCGTGAGTAAAAAAATATTCGAAAACGAAAAAGCCGCATTTAATTTTTCCGACACACTAAAGCGGATTAATATGGACAACAATCTGATACGCGGCATTTTTATTGAAGAATAAGATGACGGCGATCCCGATAGATAACCCTGAAAATATTATTAAAAAATATTTTAAAAATTTTTCAAAAAAAATACCTATTTTCATTTTTTTTTGGTATAATAATGCTGCACACATAAAAAAAACCAACTCTGTATGGAGTTAGAGTATGTGCTCCAAGTTGGTATGAAGTTAAATAACGGGGGCAGAATAATATGGCAACAACCCAGAAAAATTCCACGAAAGTTCCTGAATTAAAAGACATCGCTGCAAAAGCGAAACTCAACTTAAAAGACATCGAAAAATTAGAAAATTTTCTTAACGAGAGCGGCAATTACGCTCACGAAACCATTCGCCAGACTTTGCAATGGTATCTTAACAACCTCGGCCTTCATGAATATTACTTCCAGACTACGGCCGTTGAAGAAATAGCAAAACACATCGAATCGATTAAAGCAGCTGAAATTATTTCACAGAATTTTCCCCAGGAAAAGGGCGGCATCAATCTCAGACAGGAATTAGAAGACCGCGCCATCTACATGATCGACGATTATCCGGAACGCGCCGTAGATACCGAACGCGCCTTCGAAGCTAAATATCCTGCCTATCGTCTCGAATGTTACAGAACTTCGGGCATGACGAATAAAAAATCCCACATGAGGATTTACTTCGTTTATACGCCGAAATTTAAAACCGTAAAAGGCGAATTCACTTATGAAAATTCAGCCGAAATAGGTTTTTTCGAAACCGCACAGCCCGAAACCCAGAAGCGTTATAAAAGCGTATGGGAAAAATCGGTTAACTGGTCAACTCCTTTCGTTGACGTTTCAAACACGACCGACGGTAACGAAACCCGTATCATGGTTTCTTTAAATACCGATTCAAGCGAAACTTTCATATCGAAATTCTCCGACGTTTTATCTACCTACAATCTTTGCACTAACCGTAAATTCGTCGTTCCTTTCGCTAACGGCAAAACCATATACTCATTCTACATTCCTAAAACCAACGATAAAGAATTGATAAGCAACATAATCGAAGATATAACTCTGGTGGCCATTCTTCCTAAAAATAAAATAAACCATCTTTTCTACAATAATACATTAAGCGCACAGCAGATGCTTTACGCTGTATCGGTATCCGAATATGCTCACCAGTTCCTCACTTCACATAACGAAGAATACGTCAGCATTTCTAAAGCGTTAAAAGATCAGCCTGAATTAATAGGCAAACTCGGTACGCTCAAAACCAGCCTCGTTAAAGATACATTCACCCGCGCGAAAATAGCCGACGTATTAATGGAAAACCCGGCGTTCATTAAAGCCGCTTATAACGCTTTCAACGAAAAATTCAATCCCGAACTTAAAAAACGCGATTACGAAAAAGCTAACAATAAAATTTCCGAACTGATAAAAACCTGCGCAGTTAACGAAGTAGAAGCCGCCATACTTAATTCGTTCATTACCTTCAATAACCACATCCTTAAAACGAATTTCTACAAAACCGAAAAAGTCAGCTTAGCATACAGACTCAATCCTAATTTCCTCAATCAGGTAGATTACCCTGATACGCCTTACGGTCTGTTTTTCCTCGTCGGTAAAGAATTTATAGGATATCATATCCGTTTCCGCGATATCGCGCGCGGCGGTATCCGTTTAGTTAAATCAAGAACCTACGAAGATTTCGAATTCAAAGCCGATTTCATATTCGACGAAAACTACGGTCTGGCGCACACCCAGCAGAGAAAAAACAAAGACATCCCTGAAGGCGGCTCTAAAGGTACGGTATTATTAAACTGGCAGTCGCAGGATAAAGCAGAACCAGCTTTCAAAAAATATATCGACGGCGTACTCGACCTTCTTTTGTTGCCTAATAAAGAAGTCGTTGACTACTACGGCCAGGACGAAATTCTTTTCCTCGGTCCGGACGAAAATACAGCCGAAGTTATGCTCTGGGCATGCGAACGCGCACATCAGCGCGGTTATAAATTCTGGAAAGCCTTTACGACCGGTAAAGACGTTTCCATCGGCGGCATTCCTCACGACCGTTATGGCATGACCACCACCGGCGTTCACGAAATGGCCGTTCAAATCCTTGCTAAACACGGCATTAAAGAAGAAAATATAACTAAATTCATGACCGGCGGCCCGGACGGCGATCTCGGCAGCAACGAAATACTTATATCAAAAGATAAGACGACGGCTATAGTTGACGGCTCCGGCGTAATATACGATCCGAACGGCCTCGACAGAAAAGAACTTACCAGATTAGCTAAAGAACGCAAAATGATATGCCATTTCGACGCTTCTAAACTCGGTAAAGGCGGATTCAGAGTATTAATAGATGAAAAAGACGTTAAACTCCCCGGCGGCGAAGTAATAGCTAACGGCGAAACCTTCAGAAACACTTTCCATCTTACTAAATATGCTAAAGCCGATTTATTCGTACCGTGCGGCGGCCGTCCCAGAGCTATCAACATAAACAACTGCAGTCAGATATTCGACGCTGAAGGCCGTCCGTTCTGGAAGTTCATATCGGAAGGCGCAAATCTCTTCATTACTCAAGAAGCTCGTCTGCGTCTCGAAGAAAAAGGCGTCGTACTTGTAAAAGACGCTTCGGCAAATAAAGGCGGCGTTACCTCGTCATCGTTCGAAGTATTCTCGTCGTTAGTGTTAGACGACAAACAGTACGACGAACTTATGAGAATAACCGATAAAAATATCGCTAAAGACGTTACGAAAGAATCAGCAATGAAATTCAGAAGAGCTTACGTAGATCAGATAATCGAAAAGATCAAAAATAACGCTCATATGGAATTCGAAGCTATGTGGCGCGAAAATCAGAGGACGAAAACTCCGATGACATTATTAAGCGACATTCTTTCGAACAAAATAAACGAAATCACCGATTCACTCCGCGAATCTTCGCTCTATGAAGACGAACACATCTGGAAATATGCTATAAAAAGCCATTGCCCCGCAGTGCTCGTTAAAGAAGTCGGTCTCGAAACTATCCTCAAAAGAGTGCCGATGAATTACCTGCGCGCAATATTCGCCACCAATTTAGCCAGCCGCTATATTTATGAAAACGGTCTCACCGCAAACGAAGTCGATTTCTTCAAATATATCGAATCAATTAAAAAGGCTAAAATCTAATTCAATAACATATAAACTATAAGTTTATAAAATAATACGGAGAAAGTAAGGGATAATCCACCCTCGCTTTCTCCGTATTTTATTATGGCGATTCTGTGTAAGGCCTGTCAGAAACTATTAGAAAGATCAGACCGATCAAGACCGCGACGGGGAAAAAAGAAAGGACCAATGGCCCTCTCTTTTTTCCCCCGTGCCCCCTTTTTACTCTCCCTGAATATAAAACTGCGTATGCTGTGCATACGCAGTTTTGCAGCATCGAAATAAAAAGGCTATTATCATAGCCTTTTTATTTCGGGCGGTATTT
>CAYTCW010000021.1:42160-42707 GCA_964436235.1 uncultured bacterium | reverse complement strand
GCAAACAAGCAAACCGGCAAGAAAAAAAGAAAAAAGATTAGAAAAAAATATAGAAGTATAGGGATATTAAAAGAGAAAGAGAAATGCATGAAAGAAAAAGCTATCGACAAACCAACGATAAAGCGTCAGGCAAATTGCGGATAGAGGGTGGGGCATGGGGAGGGAGAAAGGGTTGCTAACCTTTTCTCCCTCCCTTCAAAAAAAAAGTTTATTAATAATTGCAATAATAGCGACAATCGCAAAAATCGTAACAACAGCAAAATAGAATTTTATTTTTTTAATTTTTCAAAATTATTTAAAATTATTTTTTCTTGACAATAAAATTTCAATTTTATATAATATAACCAAAAATATTGAAGGTTAAAGGAAGGTATTTAAAATGAATATCCTTGTTCTTGTTAAGCAGACACCGGACACGGAATCCAAGATTAAGCTGAATTCAGATAATACCGCCATTGAAACTGGCGATTTAAAGTATATAATAAATCCCTATGACGAATACGCCATAGAAGAAGCGATAAAATTATCCGAAAAATTCGAAGGTTCG
>CAYTCW010000021.1:0-42150 GCA_964436235.1 uncultured bacterium | reverse complement strand
TTACTCTCGGCAGCGCCGCGCTTAAAGAAACCACCGAGACGCTTCGTAAGGGGCTCGCTATGGGCGCTACCGATGCGGTGCTTATAGATTCCGCCGGTTTGAATACAACCTGCCCTTATTTAACGGCTAATGCGCTTTACCAGGGGATCGCCGGAATGCAGTACGAAATTATATTAGCCGGCATGAAAGCCGTTGACGACGATTACGCGAGCGTGCCTACGCTGCTTGCCGGCATGCTTAATATCCCGGTAGTCAACGCCATCGTTAAGCTCAATATATCGCCTGACGCTAAAAACGCGGAATGCGCGCGCGAAGGCGATAACGGCCGCGAGGTAATGAC
This sequence comes from uncultured bacterium, assembly GCA_964436235.1. GTDB lineage: Bacteria > Muiribacteriota > UBA9980 > UBA9980 > UBA9980 > UBA9980. The sequence goes on along the minus strand of CAYTCW010000021.1, from coordinate 41,810 downwards.
CTGCGGGCTTCCCGCTCTTTTCAGCGCGCAAAAAGGCTTGAACGAGCCTCGTTATCCTTCTTTGAAGGGCATAATGGCGGCCAAGAAAAAAGAAATCATAAATAAAAAAGCTGAAACTCTGAGCCCTAAAATCAAAATAGTTAAATTAAGCACGCCCCCGCCCCGTCCGGCCGGTAAAATCGTCAGGGGTGAATTTCCGGCTAACGTTAAAGAATTAGTGTCGCTTTTAAGAAGCGAGGCTAAGGTTATTTAGGGATTATATCAATAAAAAATCAGCTTGTTCAATGGAATTTAATTAATATATAAAAGTCGCAAAAGGAGTTTAAGATGAAACTCGATTCGAAAACGGTTTTAATATTCGTCGAACACGACGGAACTAAAGTAAAAAAAAATACGCTGGAGCTTATAACTGCCGTAAAAAAAGCCGCGCCCGCGGCTGAATTGAACGGAATTTTATTATGCGTTCCGGCGGGACGCGCCAAATTATGCGCTGAGATCGAAAAATTAAATTTAAAAAAAGTATTTGTAGTTGAAAACAATTCATTTTCGGTATTTTCTAAAGAAACTTCCGCGCTTGCGGTTAAAAGCGTCATCGACAAATTAAATCCGGCGCTCACCGTATTTTCTCATACGGCCAATTCGTCTGAAACCGCTAAAATGTTATCAAGCCTCACTGGCGCCGCGCTGATAAGCGATTCGATAAGTTTCGCGGCTTATGAAGACGGCGAATTCGTAGCCGTTCATCCGATGTATGCCGGCAAGATCCGCGCTCACGTTAAATTTGAAAACCAATCGTGCGGGATCGTAACTTTGCGTCCGAACGTGGTCGAGGTATGCGAATCGGCTTCGGGTTCCTGCTCCGAATTTGTAACCTGCGAATTTGCGCCGCAGGCAGATAACGCCATTAAAATTTTAAATATCATAGCCGACGCTTCTAAAAAAATAGATTTAAGCGAGGCTGATATTATCGTGGCAGGCGGCCGCGGAGTCGGTTCTAAGGAAAATTTCAAGGTGCTCGAAGACCTTGCCGCCGCTATAAACGGCGTTGTAGGCGCATCGCGCGCCGCGGTAGACGCCGGCTGGCGTGAGCATCACGATCAGGTAGGCCAGACCGGAAAGATAGTAAACCCGAAAATATATATAGCGTGCGGAATATCCGGCGCCATTCAGCACACGGTCGGAATGCAGACGGCTAAATGTATTATAGCGGTAAATAAAGACCCTGAAGCCAATATATTCAAGATAGCGGATTATGGTATAGTCGGCGATTTGTTTCAGGTCGTTCCGGAATTAGCTTCCGAGATTAAAAAATTAATTAACGCCTGAAAGTGAGGTAAATAAATGGCAGAAAAAGTCGATGTCGTCGTAGTAGGCGGCGGGCCCGCCGGGATAGCGTGCGCTTATACTCTGGCTAAGGCCGGGGTTGAAACGATAGTTTTCGAACGCGGCGGATATCCGGGTTCTAAAAACGTTATGGGCGGAATATTATTTACCAACGCGCTCGCCAAATTAATACCCGATTTTCGTGAACACGCGCCGGTCGAAAGGCCGGTTACTAAAAGAAAATTTCTGGCTATAAGCGAAAAAGACGCGTTGGGCGTCGAAACCGGTTTTAGCGACTTCAGCAGGCCGCCGCATAATAATAATTTTACGGTGCTGCGCGCGCGTTTCGACCAGTGGTTTGCCGCCCGGGCGGAAGACGCCGGCGCCATGATATTAAGTGAAACGGTAGTCGATGATTTTATTTACGACGATAATAAAAAGATAATAGGCGTTAAAACGCGCCGCGACGACGGCGATATACTTTGCAATTGCGTCGTTCTTGCAGACGGCGTCAATTCGCTTCTTGCAAGAAAAGCCGGACTGCGTTCGGAATTCAAGCCTAAAGATTTCGTTCTCGGCGTTAAAATGGTTCTGGGTCTGCCGTCCGAAAAAATATGCGAACGCTTTGCGCTCGAATCAAAAAATGACGGCGCCGCTTACGAATTTTTCGGCGCGGTAACTAACAATATTCTCGGTTCCGGTTTCATATACACCAACCTCGAATCGGTATCGATAGGTCTCGGCGTCGCCCTTGACGGCGCGTGCAAATTAGGTTTGCGGCCCTATGAACTTTTAGATAAGTTTATGGATCATCCATACGTTCGTCCGCTCATTAAAGACTCCGAACCGATCGAATATTCGGCGCATTTGCTGCCTGAGGGCGGTTATCAGGGCATGCCGCACGTATTCCACGATAATGTTTTAGTGTGCGGCGACGCAGCTTCTTTCGTCAATACCTCCATTTATCATGAAGGCTCCAATCTGGCTATGGAATCGGGCATTCTTGCGGCTAAGGCCGTTATGCAGGCGCGCGGCCGCGGCGATTTCTCGGCTAAATCGCTTATGAAATACGCCGAATATCTTCAGGAATCAATCGTAATAAAAGACCTGAAAAAATATGAAAGGCTGCCTGAATTTTTACATTCATCTCCTCATCTTTTTAATAATTATCTCGATCTGGCCATCGAATTAGCAAAAGACTACTTTACCGTCGATGAACTTTCAAAAGGCGAACGGCAGAAGTTAATGTTTAAAAAAGCGTGGGGAAGAGTATCCGTAATGCAGTTAATCAGCGACGCTTATAAAAGCTTCCGCTCGTTTATCTGGAATTAGTGTCTGGAGGTATCGATATTAATATGAAAAAATTGAGCATTGAAGATAAAATAGGACTCGTTAAATTCAAGGTGGACACGGGCAAGCCTCATATTAAAATAAAGCCTGAAATATGCAAAACCTGCCCGGAAAAATATTGCGTAACCATCTGTCCGGTCGAAAATTATAAGATTGACGAGCAAGGCAACGTTATTTTTGCCTTCGAAGGCTGTTATGAATGCGGCAGCTGCCGCATCGTATGCACGAAATGCGGCTTAGAGTGGGATTATCCTCTCGGCGGCTACGGCGTGTGCTTTCGCGAAGGTTAATTAACGATAGCTTTTATCATCGAATAATTTTCGAATAACGGATTGAATATATTGTCGAAGTTATTGGAAGTTTCGAGAACATTGAGCAGCATCGAGTGGTTTGAATATCCTTTTTCGATAAGCGCTACGGCTTTTTTGATATCTTCGGCTTTGACGGCGTCGTCTTTTCTTTGCGCGGCATAGGCTTTTGCGTACCATTTGATAAGCGCGTAAAAAAGAGTCATGTATTGGTATTCCTTTAATATGCCGCCCGAATAAAAAGATCTTTTTCTGTAGATAAAATGACTGATAAACTTTTCGACCAATGAGCTTAATTCAGGGTTTTGCATATCGAATTTAATAAGCGAATGCAGTTTGAAGCTGAAATTAAAGCCGTCTTCCGGCGATTTGAAATTGCCGTATTTAGTGGAACATTTAAACATATTAAATAAAATCGTGAATCCTTTTTTAAAGCCGGATAATTCTTTGCGGCCCACCTGGTGAAGGCTTATAAAAGCCATTAAGATCAGATGTCCGAAATTTTTAGCGGCGTTATTTTCATAAATTTCACAGCATTTTTCGATCAGTTTTTTCATTACGGCTTTATTACCGAGCTCGTCCCTGAATTTACTGAGATATTCGAGAGGATCGTCCTGCTTTAACTTAGCGGCTAATCTTGAAAGAAAAAGAACGGTATAAAGCGAAACCGATATTCGTTTGTCAAAATCGAGCGCCGAGCCGTAATTATTCCACAGATCGTCGTCGCGTTTATAATTAATATCGTTTAAATGGCTCGCGTTATTTTTATCGAATAAAAAATCAGATATGAAATGGTTTATTTCGAGCATATCGCTATATTCGATCTCCACGCCTTTAACGAATTCGAGGCGTGTGCCGGCGACGGTTCTGTCGTTATCGCATGCGATCAATTTTTCGATTTCGGAAAGATTATCGGCCGGCTTGCCGTCGCCGTAAACGCCGGGACAGAAAAATGAATAGTTAACCTGGACGACATTATCGGGCAGATATAAAAGTTTAACGGGAAAACTCTTACAGGTAAAAGCTTTATAGTCGAATTCCTTTTCGGCGTGCATATGACAGAGGTTGTCTTTTTTCAAAAACACGCAGCATTTATCAGAGCGCATTTTTAAATTATGTTTAAGCGACGATTCAAAATTTAAATAACTCTGCTTTTTAAATTCTATCTTTATTTCCTCGCGATTTTCATAAACCGATTCGCGCACTAAATCGGCTTCAGGCATTTGCGAGCGGCTAAAAGATGAATGCCAGTCGGTTTCGGCGAAACGGGCGGCTTCTTCATCGCTAATCGGTATCTGCCACTTCTGGCAGCAGGCGCCGCAGCAAATACACGAATAATTTATATTAGATGGAAATACTATTTTATATTCCGGCATTTTATCTCCTTTAAATATAGGCTATCACAATTGAAATTATAACGATGCCCGAGCCGATAAATTGATTTGCGCTAACCGGTTCGTTTAAAAGAATATAACCGCAAAGCATGGCGAAGGCGGGCGTGAGGTTGCTAAATGTCATAGTTGTGACCGGCCCGGTATTTTTAATGCATTTATTCCAGAAGATCATAGGCAGTATCGTCGAAAAAAAGATGGAAAACACGAACGACGCGTAAACGAATGCTGGAAGATTAAGCCAGCTTGTTGTCGTAAGTTCGCTATAGGCAAATGGAACCATCATAAACGAAGAAATAAAAATAGCGTTGGCCGTTAATACTATCGGGGAATATTTTGACAGCAGAGGTTTTGAAAAAATAGAGTAAATCGACCAGGCTATCGTTGAAAAAAAGGCGAGCGCCATGCCGTAATAATAATCGGGCCCCGCTAAGGCGGCCGATTGGGCGTCCATAAAAATATAATAAACTCCGAACAATGAAAGTAAAATGGCGCAGAATTTTTTAACGCAGAATTTATCTATTTTAAAAAAAGGCGCAATTATAAGAGTTATAAGCGGCGAGGTGGATAATATGATCGAGGTCGTAGAAGCTAAAGTATATTTGAGCGCGACGGCCATCAACAGATTACTCGCGCCGAAGCCGCCGAAAGAGATCAAAGCGAGCATGGCTAAGTCTTTTTTATCGGTTATAAAAGGGCTGGAACCGAGTTTATAATAAGCGGCGAGCATAAGTAAAAAACCGGCCGCTAAAAAACGCGATGCGCAATATGAAAAAGGAGTGATCGCCGAATATACGTTTTTAACTATAACGTAGTTAAATCCCCATGCGAATGCAATAAGCAATAAAATTATTATTTGTGAGTTTACTATATTTTTATCTTTAAGTATGGTTGTAGTCTGCATGTCTGATCAAGTTCCGTTCTATATTATGAATATATTAATTTTTAATTTAATAATGCGCGTAACGCCGTCATCTGGCGTTCGCGCATATAATTTTTAATTTATTAAGACGCGGGCTGAGCTTTGAAAGCGTGCGCCCGCGTCGCGTAAAATACCGCACTAATTTACGGTAATTGTTTAGTATTCATCTTACCTTCGTTTTTATCGAAGGAAAGCACGGTGAATGCGACCGAGCTCGTAGAAGCCGAAAGCCTGCCCCCGACATAGTAAGAAGCGTCAAGGACGAATCCGCCGTCGGGCGCTTCTTCGGATGAACCGATATAAAGAGTCTGGCCTGCCGAGGTTATTTCATATACTTTTATGATATCGCCTTTAAAACCGAAGCCTGAACCCGTTATTTTAACCGACATTGCGGTATCGTCCCATAAAATATTTTCGGCGGGAGCCGGGCCGGGAACGCCGTTACCGGGAACGCTGGTGACTAAAGTCGATTCATTACCCGCGCCGGCGGCTTCTTCAGCGGGAATTACGTAGGAAAGTTTTAAAACGCCGCCGGAAGTCGATGAAAACTCATATAATCCATTGGCGTCTTTACTTTCACCTGTTATGTAGGAGCCGGCTGAGGGCGTCGATTCCATGCCGATCACCGTAGATTTGCGAATGCGGCCGAGAAGCGCCGTTTCTGAAATTGAAGCGCCCGGGAAGTTTTCGATTATAACGCGCAGATCGTTTAGCAAAGTTACCGAAGAAGTATTGCTTGCATTAGCGAGCGCATAATTTGGAATATCGTAACGCAGACGAAGCTGGCCGGTTATTTCGACCGGCGGCGCGGGAACTATGCCGTCGGAAACGATAAGTGATTCAACGTTAAGAGGCGAGATAAGCGAATACATTATGGTGGCGCCTGAATCTATGGGCGTCTCTGAAATCACCGTCGAGGTTCCGGGCGCGAAACCGCCCGTGGGAGCGGCCGGCGATTGTCCTTTGAACATGACGGTGCCGGAAGGCGTCGTATAATATACGAATACTCTGTCGCCTTCATTTCCAACCGGAGAGCCGCCGGCTTTAAAAGCGCGCGCGGCGTTGCTCCAGCTAAGATTTTCAACTGCCGGCGGCGCGGGTATTACGCCATAAGCGCCCCACGGCGATATATTTCCGGCGCGGTCTTTAAAGCGGTAGTAAACGCCGCCGCCCGAGACCGGAGTGAAGCCTGATATTATTATATCGCTTTTGGCATGGCCTTTAGCGGAAAGCAACTCCGAAGCGGCCGGCTGCGTGGTTGAATCAGGTGCGGCCGTGCCGGCGTAAAATTCGAGCTGCGACATTTCGGCATACTTAACCGCATCTACTGCGAGGATAAAGCCCTGGCCGCTGCTGAACATTAATTTAGATAAAATGAATGAATCCGGTGCGGGCGGGGGCGTTTCGTCTTTTGCAAGGGCGACGGCGCCTGCGGTTACCGCTTCGACGCCCGTAGCGGCCGATTTTATTCCGCAGCCGGCGTTTAATTCGAGCCCTCTGCCGGCGGCAACCGCGATGCCGTTAACCTGGTCATCGAGGCTGAAATCATTTGCCAGCGTTAAAAAAGCCGCAGACTGAGAAATCGCGGTTTTTATTTCGAGAGTGTCGGCCGAAGTAAGCGGCGTTGAATTTAAAATTACCTTTGACGCGTCGAATTGCGTAATATCTATATTTTCGCTGAATTCAAGCCTTACGGTGTTTTCGGATATTATTCTCGCAGTTACGGCCGGGACCGGTTTAGAATTAATTACGCTCATAACTAAGGCGGTTTCCCTGCTTACGCCATTTTCGGTATAGACGGCGTCGATAACGTAATAGCCGGTTGCCGCGGGCGCCGTGTAAATATTGCCGGAAAGCGTGCCGTGTGAAGGATCTACGCTCCAGATGACGCTCACTTCTTTAGTGGTAAAATTAGAATAAAGCGCGAAGGCTCTTATTATCGAAAGGTCGTATGATGAGCTTACTTCGATGGTATCGGTTTGTACGCTTAAAATGATTCCTTCGTAAGTGACCTGTTTGGTGACTATCAAACTCAGCCCCGCGGTAACGGTTTCTCCGTTTTCGGTATAAGCGGCTTCGAGTATATAAACACCTTCGGTATCGGGCGAACTGAATTTGTTATCGACGCTTACGGTTCCGCCGGTAGCTGCACGCCATGAAACGGCGACTTCGCGGCTTGAATTATCGGAATAGTACGCAGCGGCCTTTATTAAACCAAGATCGTAGATCGAATTGGTAAGCATTGCGTCGTTTTCTTTGCTTAGTATGAGTGAAGAAAGCGTTACTTTAGCATTCACAGTAATCGTAAAATCGACGGTTTTAACTATTCCGCCCTCCGAGTGCGACGCCGTTAAAATTACCGTGCCGGCCTGAGCGGGCGCCGTGTAGTAAGAGCCGTAAATTTCGCCGCCGCCGCTTTTAATGCTCCAGACGGGAGTGACCGGCGCGCTTGTGCCGTCGGAATAAGCAGCCACGGAGTTTATCGAAGTAAGGCTGAACTGTTCGCCGGTTAAAATCTGTGCGCTCGATGGTGATATCGAGATCGAAACAAGCTGTTTGACGATAACTATCGGACTGATTTCGAAAACGAGGCCGCTGTAGTCAAAACCGTAATCATTAGCGCCTATATAAATATCGGTGTCATCGAATGAATAGCCGGATTTAATCGCTTCAATTCTATACGCGCCTTCGGGGAATGGGCCGTTAATTTTGAAAAAGCCAGCCGCATCGGTTTGCGCGGAGGAGCCTCCGGGGCTTACTGAAACCGTTGCGCCGCTTATGCCTGAGACCGCTTCACCGAAAGCCGGTTTTTTAATAACGCGGCCGTTTATAGTGAGAGCGCCCGTCGAAGATTGTCTGATTTCGGCTATTTTAGCGTCTATCTGCTGTTGGAGTAATTCTATGGGGATGACGCCGCCAAAGGCGCCCGCTTCTTTCATCGCGAGACCGCCGTGATCGGGTGAATCAAAAGTGATGTTAGCTACGTAAAGTTTAGAGGCCGAAAGAAGGGTTTCGGTGCTGTCCTGGCTGCCTGAAGGCCCTGCAACGCTTAATTTAGCGATCGCCGGCGACGCGTTGATTAAAACGTCCATTTTATAAAAACCGTTGGCATCGGTTACAGTTTCGTACAAACGGCCTTCTACGGCTATTGAACAGGCCCTTCCGGGCGCAGGCGATCTGAGCGCGGCTGATTTATCGTTAAATGTAAAATCGAGATAACCGGCGAGGGTTGTATTGGGCGCATCGGTAATAGAGGCTTTTATCGCCTGGCTCAATGCCGAATAAGCGCCGTAGGAGGCTTTGAGATAAACGTTTCCCGCAGCGTCGGGCGTAAGGCTTGAAACGCTTAATTGTGAAAAAGAAGCGGCCCCGTTGATTACCTGCGCGGAAGTTTCGCCGATGAGCGTGCCGTTAACAAGGCTTATCGCAACCGGCGACGGCGTGCTTAATATGGTAAAGCCGTATTGATCGGTCATTTTAACGCTAAAGGAAGGTATGGACGCGCCGGGAGTGAGACCGGAAACCGGAAGCGCCGGTTCGAAAACGATGCTTGACGGTATAATCTGAATAGTTTCGTGATGCGAAAAAACCAAACCTATATTCAGCGTGTTGATTTCGGGGTTTTTAAGAAGTTCTTCATTCGAAGACAGCTTAAAATGGGGCGCGCTGCCTGTCCAGACTTCAAGAGTATCGCCAGGCGCCGTTTTTAATTTAGCGGTTACCGAAACCGAGTAAGTATCGTTGGCTAAAAGTTCGTTTTCAAAAACCATATAACCGTTGTTATAGGATACGCTTTTACTTACTTTACGGGCGGCGTCTTTTAAAGAAGTTACGGTAACGCTGATTTCGCCGGCCGCGCTGGAAGGCACTAAATAACCGGGAGCGTCGGAAGTGTTGCCGAGCATCTGCAATTTAAATGAAAAAGGCGCGTAATCAGGAGAGGCCGTTACGCCGGTTAAGGCGGAACCTCCTCCTCCTCCGCAGCCGGATATAATAAAACATAAAACTACAGTTAAAATAAGGAAAAAATTGCTTTTTTTAATGTTTTCAGCAATCATTTGAACACTCCTCGTTTATCGATATTTGATATGACCGAACATAAGGTGAAAAATAAGTAATTACACCAGTAAGCTATGTTATCAAACTATAAATTAAATGTCAATGAAAGCTGAAAAAAAGGTTAAAAAAGATTAAAAAATTCAGTCTTTTATTGCCAGCATTTTTATTTTATATCTTAATACCCGCTCCGATATGCCAAGTTTTACAGCGGCTTCCGTTTGATTTTTTGAAGATGAAAGCGCTGCCGTTATATATGTTTTTTCCAATTTAGCGACGGCTTCGTTAAGGCCGGGACCGAAATAATTAACGATATTTTCCAATCGAGTATCCGGTCTTAAGCGTGAGTTTGACAGATTGAAATCGGCCGTGGTTAATATATTCGACTGTGAAAAAATGAGTGCGCGCTCAACGGCGTTTATAAGCTCTCTTATATTTCCGGGCCATTGATAATCGATTATCGCGTTTTTTAATTCATCGTCGATTCGCGGAGCTTCGCGTCCGATTTTATTCGATATTACATTCATAAAATGTTCGAATATTAAGGGAATATCGCCTTTTCTCTCACGAAGGGGAGGAATTTCGATATTTACGACATTGATTCTAAAATAAAGGTCTTCCCTGAATTTATTTTGCCTGACCGCTTCCAGCAGATCGGTTTTAGTCGCAAAAATTATTCTTATATCGGATTTTTGAGGTTTCGACGACCCTACTTTGTAATATTCGCGCGATTCTAAAAATCTTAAAAGTTTCGGCTGGACGCTCGACGGCAGATCGCCGATTTCGTCCATCAATAAGGTTCCGCCGTTAGCCGTTTCTATAATGCCCGCTTTTTTTTCCGCCGCGCCCGTGAACGCACCTTTTTCATGACCGAATAATTCGCTTTCAAAAAGCGTTTCCGGTATCGATGCGCAGTTTATCTTTAAATATATTCTTCCGGCGCGTTCCGATTGCCGCCAGACGGCCGCAGCCGCGACTTCCTTGCCGCAGCCCGTCGGGCCCGTTATTAAAACGCTTGTATTTAAGGGCGCTACCGTTTGAATTATATGAGATATTTTCTTTATTTTTTGATCGTTTCCGAGTAGTGACGGCGAAGGATCGACTGCCGAATTTTTCAGAACGTCGCGTTCGATGGCTATTTTTTTCGTATTTAATATATTTTTAACCATCGCTTCCATCAATTCAAGATTCACCGGTTTTTCAACGAAGTTATCGACGCCTTCTTTAATGGCTTCCACGGCGGTTTTTATCGTACCGTACGCGGTCACTATAATCGTAGAAATCAGGGGCAGTATTTTTTTAACTTCTTTTACTAATTGAAGCCCGGAGCCGTCCGGCATGGCAAAATCGGTTATCAGGATATCGGGGCTGTAAAGCTGCGCTTTATCAAAGGCGTCCTTCGCCGAAGACGCCTGGTAGACCATATATTTTTTAGACTCGAAAAAACGGGTTAAAAGATTAAGCTGCGCGGGTTCGTCATCGACTATTAATAAGCTCCATTTCACGATATTACCTCCCTGATTTTAAAAACGATAATTCAACGGTCGTATAATCACCATCACTCGATATTTTTATGGACGCGCCGTTTTGTTTAATTATTTCGCCGGCGATAGCCAGGCCGAGCCCGCTGCCTTCTTTTTTCGTGCTATAGCCAATTTCGAATATTTTATCGAGCGCTTCCGCCGGAATTCCGCCGCCGTTATCGGTTATTTTTACGGTTACGAGGTCTTCGTGGGGGTCGCCGTTTCCGCCCGGGGCTTCGGATATTAAAATTTCGCCGGCGTATCCGGCCGGGGCGGTCGATTCATTTATTAATGAGATAATCGCCTGAGCAGAGTTGATTAAAATATTATAAAAAGCCTGTATCAACAAATCCTGACTGCCGGTTATAGGAATGCGCCCTTCGCTGGTAATGGCTTTTATATGAATCCGGTCCTGATATCCGGAATCTGAAAGATATTTGCCGATAATCGATACTGAATAAAGTATTACTTCATTTAGATCTATTTCTTTGACTTCTATTTCACGCGGACGCCGCAGAAGATAATTTTTAATAATGCGGTTAAGCCGTTCAATTTCTTCAAGGCAGAAAGTAATATTAGCGCCGGCCGAGTTTTTATAATCGCAGCCGCAGGGAATGGCGGCGGCGATTTGCAGGCTCATCGATATCGCGTTTAAAGGATTGCGAAGTTCGTGAGCGAGTTTAGCTAAAAAAAGCGCGGCCATATTATACTCGGAATTAATACCGTATTGTATTTCACGGTCTTTTTCTTCCGCGGCGTCTATAAATAAAAGCAGCGCCATATTTCCGGCCCGCACGAACTGGCAGCGAAACGGCTTAAAAGAAGAATCGGCCGTTTTAATTAAAAGCGCGGTCTGGCTAAAGCCTTTCGCCGATTTAATAAAATCGAGCAAAGGCTTATTATTTTTAAAAAATTCCATATTATCCAATAATTCAGCCTTATTATCTGCGCCGCGATAAGCGGCGTCTTTAAAATCGGCTGCCGCGCCGGAATTAAATTCGATTAACGCCGATGCTGAAGGGTTAATGGGAATGACTTCGTTTTCGCCTTCGAGTACTAATGCCGGAAAAGGAAAAGCCGAAAGCGCTTTAAAGCTGAATTCGTACAGGCTTGAATAATCGCTTTTAAGGTTTTCCATGGTCGATTTGAGCCTGCCGTATCTTTCTATTAACAGATAAGCAGATATAAATAAGAAAATAATTATCGAAAAAATTATTTTACTCTGCGTTTTCAGGGCAAAAAGCGGATCGGCATGAAGATAGGCCGTCATTTTTAATAATGACAGGCCGTTGAGTTGTATGTAATACTCCCTTTGAATGGATCTTGAAACGTCACGATCGTCATTTTCATAATACGAAACGATAACTCCGTTATCGGCGTTACTGAGAATGACTGCTTTCATCGACTGATATCCCGCTATACTCTTTATAAGCGCGCTAAGTCTTTCGCGGTTGAAAAAAACTTCGAGTTTTTTCAAATCGAAGATTACTCTGACGGTTATATCGCCGGCCCTGAATGAAATGCCGAAAACATCTTTTTCACAATGAATTTCAGGATCGATACCGAAATAATGATGATCTATCTTTCCTTTGGCTACTTCAACGCATTTAAAATGAGGATTCAGCAGAGTTCCTTCCGCTTTTTTTGTTGCCGAAACCACTACTCGGCAGTCGGGTGCGATGAATAAAACTTCTTTAGCCCCGTATTTGTTTTTAAGCAAAAGCGCGTCGTCTCCAGGTTTAAAATCGTTTCTGACCGAGTCGAGAAATTTTTTTAAATTATTACGAAATTCATTGTCGTTCCATATTATTTCGCGTAAAAGACCTTTAGTAGTGCCTTCGATAGTCAAATCCTTCGCTTTTTCGATAGCATGAAAAAATCTTTCATTCGCTTCGAAGAAGACGCAAATAAAAATTATGCATAAAAATATAATGATAACTTTTTTGCGGTTTACTTTCATATAATCACCTGTAAACTTTTTTAACGATTTTTGATTTAGCCGCTTACCGTTTGGCCGATTTGCCAATAATAATAAAAGGCAATTAGCGTGCCGGATGACTTCGAGTGTGATTGTTGTATATTGAAATAACAACATTGAATATTATAACATAATTGACGACAATTTTGTCGAATTTTTAAATTAAAAAGTAAAAAACTTGATTTTAAAAAGGTTTTCAATTGGCATTTTCCTTGCATAATAATTTACAAAGCGAATTTATTTCGCTAAATTTAAGGAGGTATGTGTTATGTTAAAAAAATCAATGGTATTCTTATTTGCTTTAGTTATCGCGGCGTTTTCTTTTACTGTAGTATTTGCGGCGGAAAGAGGTTTTATATCTAACAAGCAGCAAACGGCCGTTACGGCGGACAATCAAAAATGTCCGGTAATGGGATATGCGGTAAACCGTGATGTAAAAGTTACATTCGATGGAAAGACTTATTATTTCTGCTGTAATTCATGCGTAAAAAAATTCAAGGATAATCCGTCTAAATTTATTAACCCTAATTTTACAAAAGTTGAAAAAGCGTCCGCCGAACATTGTCTTAAGGCCGGTTGTGAATGCGTAAACTGCTCCTGCGGCCAAAAATGCGAATGCGGCATGACGTGCGCGCAAAATAAGGCGAATTGCGCTTGCTGTAATTCCTGCGGCGCCGATAAAAAAATGGAGTGCAAAAATGGTTCCTGTTTTCAGGATAAAATGAAAATTGCTCCGGCTAAAATGAAGTGCGGCGGGGGCTCTTGCTCGAAATAACCGCCTTTTAGTTTTAATTTCGCAGCTCCTCGAGGATTTTGCAAATTCTCGAGGACTGCTCGATGCCCTCTTTGTACCAGTCGGTGCAGATGCCGCCCGAGCAGTATTTTTCGAGAAGAGCGAGCGCGGGCGGAGCTATCGGAGAAGGTTTAGAATTATATAAAGGCGTAGCTGGAAGCGGCATGAAATAATGCGTTTGTATCCGCGAACCGAATTTTTTATGTATATCTTTAATCGCCGCCAGAGTCTTCATCTGCTCATCTTCGCTTTCATCGGGAAATCCGAAAATAAAATCTATAACCGCCGATAGACCGTTGCGGCGTAAAACTTCGCAGGCGTTGTAAACCGTATCGAGGCCGTGGCCGCGGCTTAATTTAAATATGCGTGCGGGGTCGCCCGATTGCGCGCCGATAGAGACTCTTTTATTGCTGCAGTATTTTTTGATAAGAGCGGCGGTTTCGCCGTTAATAGTTTCAGGCCTCGATTCGGAAGGAAATATTCCGTATTCGATAAATTTAATGCCGTATCTGCCGCTTGCCGTTTCAAGGATAGCCTCGATAGCGGCGATATTTAAGCGTGATGGCGTTTCGGCGCCGTAATGAAATGCGGACGGGCAGATAAAACACAGTCTTTTATAACCGCGGCGCAGATATTCGGCGCAGAATTCTTCGATCGATGAAAGACTGCGGTATTTAACCGTGCAGGTCGCCGTCTGGCAGAATTTGCAGTTAAAAAAGCAGCCGCGCATTATTTCGAGAGGCGGCACTAACGAATATATATCGCCGAAGGGAAGAAAATCGTCGAGAACGGCCGGCCGGCTGTCCGTAAGGATAAAAGAGCCGTAATTTGAAAGTATTGTATCTTTGAAATTGTCTGCCGGAGGGCATTGCGTGACCTCGGCTATAAAATCAGGCCAGCCTGCTTCGGCCTCGCCCTTAAAAACTAAGTCGAAACCCATTTTTAGACCTGATTCGGCGTCGCCGCTGACATGCGGACCGCCGGCGATGAGCAGAATATTATCGCATACGCCTTTAGCGGCGGCCTGTTTTTTAATTTCGCCGACGGCCCCGATAACCTCGAATAAAAGAGAGCTCATGAAAGAAAACATGAAAACGCAGGGCCGCGAAATTATAGCGGCGTTATCAAAAATAGCGCGGATGTCGGATGAATTTTTAAAATAATGCAGCCTGAAATGCCGGGCTGCATTATTTTTTTCGAGTATGAACAGAAGATAAGCTATGCTGAAACGATTAACGGCGTTTTCGAAGACGATCAAGTTAATCGTTTCTTTATCTTTTTTAATTGATGAATCGGGCATTTTAGTATTTTTTAAATAAATGGCCCCACTTGGATTCAACAAGCCATTTATTATAGCTTTTACTGTCAACGAACGGCCAGCGCATATAGTCGTGATAAAATTCGGAAGCGAAGATAAATAAGTTAACTAAAGGCGTTCTGAAGAAAAAATTCTGGAACTCTTTCAACGCACCGAACCACATGACATCTCCAACGCTGCTTGCGAAGTTATCGCCCACGCTGAATTTGAAATTGACCTTAGATATATCTTCGCCGGTAACTTCTATGTTTTCAGCACGGCCGTTGCCGAGGCCGTGTTCGTCGGCAAGTCTTATATAACCTATATCCATGGGGTTGAATCCCATCATTTTTGCCGCCACGGCGTCTATGGCCACCTGATCGTCGGAAGCAAGCATATAATCTTTTTCGACGGGAAACATAGTGCGCGGGCCCGGGCCGTTTCCGCAGGTCGTGCCGTCCATCACGGCGAATACTCCGGTATGTATCTCGCGCTGGATCGCCAGCAGATCGACGAGGGTTTCGTGTATCCAGGAATGAGTGTAGTGCCTGCGGGTGTTTAGCAGCCCGCCGAAAGCGTTTTTCATGGCGCCCGTCGTGGTAGTGTATATGTGGCATTTAACCGTGGGAAGGTGTATGATGTTGCGGCCGAAAAAATAATCGGGCACCATTATTCCTTCCGGAAAAATGTCGTGCAGTACGAGCGTTTTGAATTCAGGCTTGTAAACCACCCATTTCATATCTTCGTCTTTGAAATTATAAAGGACGGGAATATTGTAATTTTTGAATATCGGAAGATATTTATTGAGGTCTTCGCCTTTAAAAGCGTTTGTCACGACGGTTTTATTCTGGACGCACACGATATCTTTATATCCGTGCATTTTAAGCGCGCGCGTAACGCCTTCAAGCTGCCATGGCGTGGTGTTTGCGCCGGGCATCGGAAAATGCCAGGATATGTTATCTTTTAATATGGTGCCGGCTTTGATATCTAAGGTTTTTTTAAAATCGGCCATGCACATCAGCCGGTCTATGTCGCTTAATATATTTTCCGGTTTAACTTTTAAAACCGTGACTTTAGATTTTTTCATGTGGTTAAGCTTTCCAGAGGCCGTGCAGATTGCAATATTCGCGGACTTCGACTTTATCGGCTTTTATGCAGAATTCGGCTTCCGGCGCGTCTCCGGGTTTAAGATGCTTTCTGTAAATTTTATTATCAGCGATCAATTCGATCCATTCGATGAAGTGTTTTTCTTCCATGGGATGGGCTATCGAGCCGACTTTAACTAAATAACCGTTATCGGTTTTTTCGATTGCCGGAACGTGTTTTTCGCGGCTGGCGTCAACGGTGTTTTCGGCAAGAAGCGCCATGGCCTGGCCGCAGCATACCAATTCGCCGCCGGCTTCGTGCAGCACTTCAACTATATTACCGCAAAGACTGCATTTGTAAACCTGTTTCAATTTAGTCATCTTTTTTCCTCCAGAATAGAATTTTTAAACACCCATTAAAAACTAACCTATCAAAATCGGTTCGATTTTAATAGGCTTAATTTTCGGCGGACGATAAACGCCCGCCTTAAGATAATATTCGATAAAATAATTATTTAGCGCCAAGAACCTTGCTGATTTGTTTTTGAAGTCTTGATTTGGTGCGCGACGCTTTATTTCTGTGTATCGTGCCCTTACGAGCCGTTGAATCGATAACGCTTTCAACCTGCTTCGAAGCTTTTAATATTTCATCTTTATTGTTCGTAGCTAAAACAGCTTCGAATTTTTTAATAGCGTTTTTTAACTGCGATTTTCTCGCTTTGTTAATAACGTTATTTCTGTTATTGGTTTTAAGACGAGCTATTTGTGATTTAACACGCGGCATTAGTTCACCTCCTCCTGTCTTTTTCTTTATGTTTTAATCGTTTAATTATAACACAGCCAATATACATTTTGCAACTGTTTTTTATAACTTTTCAAAATTTTATTAAATATTAATTTTATCATAATTTATAGTTGAATATACGGGCAAAATATAGTATAATCTCGTTACACAAAAATTATCGATTCGGGGCGTATGATGTCGGAAGTCAATAAAATATCCGAACTTATCCAGAAGTTCGGTTTAATATCAGGGAAAAAGCAGGTTTTTAAAACGATACAGTCGTTTCTAAATGGCTTCGCGAAGGCCGATATCGCCGTTTGCGTCACCGCCGAACCTGACGGGCGTTATACCTTCAATATCAATTCCGGCGGCCGGCTGAGCGAAGAAACTTTTATAAGTCTCAGCGAATCTATCGAGCCTTTTATAGTAAAATATTTTATGGGCGAATCCGATCAGCCGCGAGGCGGGTTTAACATTTCCGGATTAATCGATTTTGAACATCACGGCCAGCAGAATGAAATCGTCCATCAGCAGAGCGGCCGTAAAAAAACCGAACTTAAAGGCTCACTCATTTTACCGGTTTTCCTTGAAAATAAAATATATTCAATATTTGCGATATTCTCGCCGGACGAGTTCGAGCTCAGCCGTCAGGAGCTGCTGTCAATCAATATCATCGCCCACATGAGCGCTCTTTCATTAAAAACGCTTTCAGTCAACCAGAAAATGCAGAAACTTATAAGCGATTTGAAATCCGAAAAAAACGGGCTTATCGAAAAAGCCGGCCGGCTTTCTAAGGTGCTCGAATTAAGCCATTCGCTTATTTCACTTAATTCTTACGAAAAACTTTTAAGCGTTACGCTTAAAGCCTACTGTCATGTATTTGGCGTAGATCAGGCCGCCATTCTTGGAATTAACCACCATAAAAAAGAATTGTTCGTCGAAGACTGCGCCGGGTTCGGCGACGGGTTCGCCTCCGCTTACAGGCTGCCGTCGGGTTACGGCCTCATAGGCGCCGTAGTAGAGAAAAACGAGCCTTTCTTCCGCAAAAATATATTCGAGTCCTGCGAGGAACTCGCGGTCATACCTTTCAGCGGAGTTTCCGGCTTAGTATGCGGCGCGGTGGTTTTATACGACAAATTCAACAGGCTTTCCTTTACCGACGACGAATATGAATTAATGTGGATGCTTGCCAATTTTTTCTCGTTAGCGCTTAATATCATAAAAGTTCAAAGCGTTAACGAAACTTTCGATTCATCCGTCGAAACCGGAGCGCCTGCCCGCGCCGCGGAAGTTCCAAACGAAACCGGACCGTTGAAAACTCTTTCAGCTGAAGCAAATACCTTCGTCGATGACCTCGATTATTTCCGGGAGTATAAAGAGTCGGTCTATAAAATATTGACGCCGTCGCGCGAAATCGAAACGCCCGGAATTAAAATCGCGTATAATTACTTACAGGCGGCGAATTGCGGCGGCGATCTTATCGATATTTTCACCACGCCGAATAACTATGTCAATATAGCCGTCGCCGACGTGAGCGGCCGCGGAATACAGGCCGCAATAACGGCCGCGATGTTTCGCGCCCAGCTTAAAACGGTCTGCTCCTGGGGCGGCGAACTGCGTAAAATCATATTCGACCTCAATAATTTAATATGCGAAGATATCGATATCTATAACTTCATAACGCTGTTTTTGCTTCAAATTTCACCCGCCGGCGGACGCGCTGCGTTTTCTAACGCGGGCCACTGCCCGGTGATCCACTATATAAAAGAAGGCGACAGCGCCGTCGTTCACGAATCGCGCAATACGCCGCTCGGCGTTATGAAAAATACCGATTTTAAAGAGGGAATTCTTATATTAAATAAAGGCGATATTCTTCTGCTGTACTCTAACGGCCTTGTCGAATTAAAAAATCACGCTGGCGAAACTTTCGGCCGCAGCCGCCTGTGTTCGTTAGTCAAAAGTCTTTCCGCCATGGATTGCGCCGGATTGAAAGACGCCATAACGGCTGAGTTATTCCGCCATTGCGGCAGAGAAGATAATTATGACGACGATATCGCTTTTGTAGTAGTAAAGGTAGGTTAGTTATATGTCGGGATTCGAAAAAATATTTATAACCAACGAGCTTTTAAGCGCTCTGGCAGGTTCTCTTTCACTGAGCGAGGCATTCAAAAAAATTTTTATAATACTTGAAACCCATCTTAAAATTGAGGGAGCTTCGGTCGTTATTTATAATCCGGCCGACGGGGATTTTGATATTCAACCCGGATTCCAGTATAAGCTCAGTAAAACCAAAGTGCAAAAAGTTTTGTCATCGCAGAAATTCGAGTTTAAAAACGATAATATTTTCGATATTTCCCGTCATATAATACCGGAGAGTTCAGACGATCAAATGAGTTATCTCTACTTCCCTTTATTCGTCAATTCGCGTCTTAGCGCCATGCTTTTACTTTATATTAAAAATTGCAACATAACCGGAAGCAAAATAGACGCCAATCTTGTAGAGGCTATATCAACGCCGATATCGATAATTTATGAACGCGAACTGTTATTTAACGAAACAAAAATGCAGAAAAACGGGTTCGAATTTCTTCACAAACTATCGAATGCCATCAATAAAACGCTTGATATGGAAAGCATATTAAGAATTTCGCTTAAATGCATATGTCAGAATTTTCAGAGTATCGTTGCGGTAATAGCTATTTCACGCTCGCATTTTAAGATTATAGCGGCAGGCTCTCATAAGTGCTTCGACCTCGATTCTAATTTCAACGCCGTGCTCGAGCAGCTCAAAGAAAACCTAAACGAAGACGTTTCCGGCTTTTCGATAATCAAAGAAACGCCAAGATTCAATGACGACGAATCGGAAAAAAAACTCAAACTCAACGCCGAATCTTCGATGTGGCTTTCGCTTAATTACAACAATAACATTTACGGCTATCTCGGCTTGTTTTCATCGGGCGGCGAGCTCGAAAAACTCAGCGTGAGCGCCATAAGGTTTTTGACTTTAGCCTCAAACCACATTATCACGGCGGTAGAAAACTCACGCCTGTACAACGAAGTAGAGCGTCTCGCCTCCATAGACGGCATGACCGGAGTTTTTAACTACCGTTATTTTTATTCGCATTTAAATACCGAAATACAGCGCGCCGTTCGTTATTCTTTAGCGCTTTCGGTGATCATGCTCGATATCGACCATTTCAAATCGTTTAACGATATGTACGGGCACCAGGCCGGAGACGACGTTTTGCGCGCCGTCGGCCGCATTTTAATAGAAGAGGCCCGTAAAATAGATATCGTCGCCCGTTACGGCGGAGAGGAATTCATACTCGTAGCGCCTGAAACCGACCAGCAGGGCGCGCTCGAGCTCGCCGACCGAATCCGCGACACCATAGAAAACAATAACTTTATGGTCAAATCAAAAAATGAAAATTTATCTTTGAAAGTCAGCGTTTCCGTTGGAGTAACTTCGTTTGCCGCCGCCGATTCGCGCGACTGCGATTCTTTTATTAAATCGGCGGACGAAGCGCTTTATCACGCCAAGCACAGCGGGCGCAACCGCGTGTGCTACAATGAAAACGGAGAGTTAAAACAGTTTCGGAGAAACCAATGAAAGATAATTATAAAAAAACACTCGAAATTTTACATGAAAATGAACAACTGAAAAAAGAGGTAGAAATTCTCAGCGCGGCCCTCAAAGAGCGCGAGCTGGATCTCGGGCGCAATAAAAAGGGCAAGATGCTTCTATCTCTTTTGAATCACGAACTCGAGGATAAAATAACGAATATAAATCTCGTCAACGACGTAATAGCCAATATTAAAACCGTCGAAGATCCGGCCATAATCTGGCGGGAGATGTATAAAATAATCCAGAAAACCATCGATTACGATTACGCCGCGCTTTTTATCGCCGACCGTCACGCCGTTTATTTTCATTCGAAACGCCGTATGGAAAACTATTTTTTAAATAACATGATCGATATGATACGCGAAAAATACGCCGGTATCGATAAAAATTTCGATCTGAGCCATAAGATAAAAATAATCAATCAGGACGAGCTGCGCAACGCCGTTCTTCCTGCTTCTAAAATAGATTTCGTTACCGAACTTATATCCACGCCGCTTACGATTAAAAATCATAATATAGGCATGGTTTATTTATTTTCGCATAAGGTCCGTAAACTCCAGGCTGAGCAGGTAAATAACTTTTCGATAATAGTCAATAACGTAGTGGCCTTTATTTATAACGCCATACTTTATGAAAATGTTTTAAGCGCGCAAAATTCGCTCGCCCGAAACGTTCAGTCGCTCAAAAGCCTTCTCGACGTTACCCGCGCGATGAGTTCAGGCCAGATGAGCTATGAAAAACTAATCGAATATATACTCGACATGGCCATACTCGAAGTCGGCGGCGACGGCGGCGCGCTGCTGCTGCTCGATAAAAAGAGCGACGAACTGTATATAGAGGCCGCCCGCAACCTGCCCGAAGAAATCGACGCTAAAAAAATGCGCCTCAAGCGCGGCAAGGGCACCGCGGGTTCAGCCGCTAATGAGTGTCTTCCTATTATTTCAATACACGAGTCTTTTAAAAGCCATATAATGCAGGCCGAATATAGCAATTATACGGTAAAGTATTTTCCGCCCTTCGGCGACTATTCCGAACGCGCCAACGTTCGTTCGGGTATTTCAGTCCCTCTGATATCTTCCAACGAATCGATCGGGGTGATTAACGTCACTTCTTCTGCCAAAATATTCGACGAGTCCGACCTTGAAACGCTTATGCTCTTCGGCAGCCAGGCGGCTAATGCCATAACAGTTTCCCAGCTTAATGTGGTCGAAAAACAGCGGATCAACGAATTGCTTAAACTCAACGAAATCGGCAAGGCGCTTAATTCCACGCTCAAACATACCGAAATTTTTAAACTCGTCATGGACGCGCTGTCGGATTTAATGGACTTTTCAGTCGGCGCTTTTTTTATCGAGGAAGATAATAATAACTTCAAACTTAATATAATTTCAAGCGAAAATCTAAGCAATTCAACTATCGACAGCGTTTGTGAGATCGTTATTAATTCGTACAGCGATATGACTAAAAAATACGTTTCGCGCGATAATATTTCAATCGATTATGAAGTCAGCGACGGATACGAAGATATCGAAGTGAAATCGCATACCATAAAATCTTATCTCGTGCTTCCGCTCTTTATAAAAGGCCAGATCAAAGGACTTTTAAACGTGAGCTCGACCACCGAAACCGGATTCAGCGAAGATAATATGAGAACCCTTTCAACCTTCGCCTCGCAGGTGGCAATAGCCATAGAAAACTCCCGTTCCTACGAACTTATGGAACGCAAAGTAAAAGAAATGTCTATGCTTTTTGAAGTGTCGCGCACAATTACCTCCACTCTCGATTTAGACAAGGTTCTCGAACTGATCGTATCGATATCCGCGCAGCTTATCGACGCGAAGGTGGCCTTTTTAAGGCTGCTCGACGAAGATACCAACGAATTAGTCATTAAAGCTTCATACGGCGTGACGGATCACTATTTTAAAACGCAGCGCATCAGGATAGACGAGGGAATATCTGGCCAGGCCATTAAAAAGCGCGAACCGGTGACCGTATTTAACATAGCCGAAAACGACGCGGTTAAAGATAAAAATTATATAAAATCGCTCGGGCTTGTTTCTATAATCGCCGTGCCGCTTATTATCAAAGGACTCGGCCGCGGCGTTATATTATGTTTTTTCAATAAATACCATTATTTTTCTCAGTCTGAAATCACTCTTCTTCAAACTCTCGCCTCGCACGCTTCGATCGCGATAGAAAACGCCCGTCTGTACGGCGATATGCAGAAAAACTACACCAGCACCATCACTGCGCTTTCAGCCGCTATCGACGCTAAAGACCATTACACGCACGGCCACTCGAAAAACGTTATGGAATATTCGGTCGCAATAGCCAAAGAATTGAAACTTTCTAAAGATGAAATCGAAACCATAAGGTTTGCAGGGCTTCTGCACGATATAGGCAAGATCGGAATACCCGAAGTCATACTGCAGAAAAAAGGCTCGCTTACCGACGACGAATTCAGCATGATATCCAGCCACCCTAAGCTCGGCCTGACTATAATGAATGAAGTCGATTTTTTAAAGAAGATAGCGCCGCTTACCTATCATCATCACGAAAAATATGACGGCACGGGATATCCCGACAGGCTGAAAGGCGAAGAAATACCTCTCGGCGCGCGCATTATTAACCTCTCAGACAGCTTCGACGTAATGACGACCGCGCGCGTATATAAAACGGCGCTTTCATTCGAACAGGCACTCAAAGAAGTAGATAAATGCTCCGGAACCCAATTCGACCCTAAAGTAGTCGAGGCTTTTAAAAGAGTCGTAAATAAGTTAAAACATAAAATCACCGGCGAAACTTCGAGTATCGCAAATTTAATAGCGCTGTCCAATATGAACAGCGCTGAAGATATAAAGGATTATTTCGGAGAAGAAAACGCCATGACGGCGCAAAATCAGTGATTAATCAAATCAGGCTGACGCCTTCCATTTCGGCCGGTTTTTCAATATCCATTAATTTTAATATGCTCGGCGCGATATCACAGAGCTTTCCGCCTGAACGCAGTTTCAGGTTCTTATTTTCCGCGTCGAAAACTATGAAAGGCACTTCGAAGGTCGTGTGTTCGGTAAAAGCCTGTCTTGTTTCGTAATCGATCATCTGTTCGCTGTTTCCGTGATCGGCGGTCACTAAAACCACACCACCCGTTACTTTCTGAAAACGCTCTATAACGCGAGGCAGGCATTTATCTATGGTTTCGACCGCTTTTTCGGCCGCCGCGAGTATTCCGGTGTGGCCTACCATATCGCAATTCGCGTAATTTAAAACGATAAGATCGAATTTATTTTCATCTATTTTTTTCAAAAGTTCCTCGGTTACTTCATAAGCGCTCATTTCCGGCTTTAAATCGTAAGTGGCGACCTTAGGCGACTGAACTAAAACGCGTTCTTCACCTTCAAAAACCTTTTCTTCGCCGCCGTTGAAAAAATAGGTGACGTGCGCGTATTTTTCGGTTTCGGCTATTCTCAATTGTTTTAAACCTCTGCCGGACACTATTTCGCCGAGTATATTTTTAAGCAGGCGCGGTTTATAAGCGACCGGAAATTTATATTTTTCGTCATATTGCGTCATGGTGGCGTAAAATAAATTCTTTACGACGATTTTTCTTTCGAAATCGCCGAATTCCCCCTCCGGTTTAGTCAGCGCAAGCGTCATCTGACGCGTACGGTCGGCGCGGAAGTTAAAGAAAAAAACGGAATCGTTATCTTTGATTTTAGCCGCCGGCTCGCCCGATTCATCAACTATTACTTTAGGCAGTATAAATTCATCGGTTTCTTTTTTATCGTAACAGGCCGCAATGGCGGTTTGTATCTGGCTTTCCTTTATCTTTTCGCCCTCGCCGACGGTAAGGGCTTCGTAAGCTATTTTAATGCGTTCCCAGCGTTTGTCGCGGTCCATGGCATAGTAACGCCCGATTATAGTGGCTATTTTTCCGCACCCCGTCTGCGACATGAAATCTTGCGCCTGTTTTAAATAGCCTTTGCCTTCCGTAGGCGAAGTGTCGCGGCCGTCCATGAATGCGTGCAGAAATACGCTTTTTAAATTTTTGCGCGCGCACAGCCTTATAATGGCGAATAAATGATTGATATGCGAATGCACTCCGCCGTCTGAAAGAAGGCCCATTAAATGAAGCGCGCCGTTATTTTTCAGGGCATTATCTATAGCGGCGTTCAGCGCCGGATTGTCGTAAAAATCGCCGTCTTCGATGCTTTTATTTATGAGGGTAAAATCCTGGTAAACGACGCGGCCCGCGCCTATATTCATGTGGCCGACCTCGGAATTGCCCATCTGACCTTCAGGCAGGCCCACGGCCATTCCTGAAGTTTTAATAAGAGTGAACGGATATTCTTTTTTATCGTAAATTTTAGATATGAATTCGGTTTTAGCCGAACGCACCGCGTTAAAATCGCTCGATTCGTTATAGCCGAAACCGTCTAATATGGCCAACAACACTTTTCTGCCGCTCATAGTCACATCATCCTTTTTAATTTATTAAAATCGGGTGTCATTAAAAATCGCGCTTGACTTTTACGCCCACCGAAGAACCGTCGGCGTTGCTTTCTTTAATGTCGAGATCTGTATTTTTATTTAATTTATAGTTGAATTTATAGCTTTTCACTTTATTTGCGTTATCCTGCTCTTTAGTTTCGGTATAATTAACGAATAGTTTATCGTTGACGTACTTTCCGACGGTAACGCTGTTGTCTATACGGCGTCCCTTTTCGTCGGTGCCGCTCGTCTTTACGGAAAGCTCGTCCAAGTCGAGGCCTTTCTGCAGTGATTTTTTAATTCCGCCGAGCGCCTTTTCCTTCTGATAATCGGCATACATCTTAGCCGGCATCGAAGCCGCTTCCTTTGAGTTCATATCGTTCTGAGCGCGGCCGGTAGTTAAAAGCGCCGTGATTTCCGGCTGAGTAAGCGCCGGCTGGCTCGATAGAGTAAATAACGGCTTTGAAGTGCTGCCTGAAATTCTGAGCATTATTTTAAATATGTCGATATTAGTGTGGGCGTCTATATTAAAAAGCGGGTCGAAGGCCGGATTATCGTTGAACTGCAGCTTGCCGCTGTCGATTTTGAATTCGTGCCCGTTAAAATTAACCACGCCCCTTACGGCTGCGATATCGCCGGTATATGCCAGATTTTCCTTTACCGTTTTAATATTGAATTTACCTTTTAACTCCGCGTTTATAAAATTATTCGACAGCCATACGTTTTTATCGGCGAATATAATAATATCGAGCTCGACCGGACCGACTTTAACGGGTTCTTTTTTAGTTTTAAACATGGCGTTATCTAATTCTATTTTGGCCTTGCTTATCCGGCACGACCCGTAGAGGCGGGGTTTGGTAATTTCGCCCTTTAATCCGAGCCTGGAAGCGCCTTCGATTATCCCTTTTTCTTTGAGGTCTAATTTGAGTTTTTTACATTCGAAAGCTAAGTCGAGAAAAAGCGGCGATTCTTTATAGTTGATAATAGCTTTTCCGCCTATTTCCCAATCGGTGCCGGCGAATTTCATAGAGCCTTTTTTTACCGTGATATCATAGTTTTTAGATTCGAGCGAAACGCTGAATTCCTCTATCGGCATATCTAAGCCTTTTATTTTGATGTTTTTTGCGTCAGCGGAAGCCGAGCCGTTGAATTTAAAATCGCTTAAAGAACCGTTCAATTTACCTTCGACACCGAACCTTCCGCTTATATCTTCTATATAATCGCCTGCGTAGAGTTTCATCATCTTAAGATCGGTGTCTTCGAGCTTGAGTTTGACTGCTACTTCGCCGGAGCCGGCGTAATCGGCAAAGCCGTCGATTTTAACGGAATGACCGTTTACAAAGGCGTTAAAACTTTCAAATTCGAGCTTGGTTTTTTGATTCTTAATTTTAATAACGGAATTATTACCGATTTTGATTTTATCGTATGTAAGAGCGAGTTTATTGATTTCGGCGCTGGTAGTGATTTTGTCGAGATCGTAAAGATTTCCGGACGCATTTATTTTCGCCGTGATATAACCGCTTAAAGCCGATAATTTTTCATTGGCCGAAAAATTTTTGATCCGGCTGACGCTGACTTCATAAAGCGAGGCTTCCAAATTAAAGTTGTAATTTTTGTCTATCGAGCCTTTTTTAACTTTTATATCGTCGTCGAGCGTTATATTTTCGAGAACATAACCGTCGCCGCTTTTTATAATGCGGCCTGACAGATTGGAAAAACTGACGGGCTTAGAATTGTATTTTATCTGTTTAATGTTAGCTTTAAAATCAAGATTATATTTTTTGTGACTGCCTTCGCAATTTATATTAACGGCGTAAAGGCCGCTCCAGTTTTTGCCTGCGCCTGAAAGGTCGGCGAGAAAATCTTTAGAGGCAAAAGAAAAACTTCCGCCGGCGGTATCATAACTGCCTGAAGCGGCGTTCGTTCTTCCGGCATGCGGCGAGTCGAAGGTGATTTTATTAAAATAAACGGTCCCGTTTTTATATTCGTAATCGAATTCCTTTACGCTGAAATCTTTTGACAGCAGGCTGTAACCTGCGATATCACAGGCGCCTTTAACCGAAGAATTTTTTAAATTCTTTAAATCGAGCCGATAACCGGCGTTAATTTTTTTCAGATTTATCCGTCCGTCGATTATAACGCCGAAATGCCTCAATAAATCCTGTATATCGGCAATTTCAATTCCGCGCGCCTCGCAGGTGCCGTCCATAAACTCTGAAGAAATATCGTAGTTAAGGGCGGCGGACATATTTCCCGATTTAAGCGAGCAGCCAAATCGTTCTAATTTGAAGATATTTTTAGCGGCATCGATTGCGACTTCGGCCGTAGCGTCATTTAAAACAGCTAATATCTTTCTTTTAAAATTAACTATATTCAGTCTGGGCGCGGTTGAAACCATCGTGCCGAGGCCGGTTTTATAATTCGCTGTGACGCTTATTTCCGGACTTAAAGCGATTTCGATCGTTTCGAAATTTTTAACTCCGAACGGCGCGATGAATTCTTTTGATTTAAAGGATAAATTCACTTCCTGCGAAGCTAAATTAACACCACCGATGATATCTATATGCGAATTAAAAGCGCGGGCAGAAAAATCTTTTAACGAAAGTTTAGACGCCGCCGGATCGAATTCCAAACCGCCGTTTATGGCGCTGAGAGTCAGAGGACCGTAAAAAGGCGCGCGCGCGGTCAAACTGCCGGACGAAATTTTAAAATCGGCCCGGCCGGAAAGATAATCGGAAACTTTCCGGTCGAGTTTCGAAAGGAATAAAGTAAAATCGTAATTACCCGAAAATTTGGCGTCGAAATCGACCGGCGAATTTTTAAAGATTATGGAATTAGGAGCGCCGCCTTCGTTAACGCTGAGTTTACCGCTTAAAACCATGTCTTTGATACTTAAAGCACCGTCATAGAATATATTTTCTACTTTGATAATTTCATCGTTAAATTCAAATCCGCTGTTTATAATGAATTTAAGTTTTTCCCTGTCGGTTAAGCGCATATTCGCGCTTAATTTATTAAGCGATAAAGTTTTAATGAGCTCGCCGAAGCCGGCGTTATAAATTTCGACGGTGATGTTACAATCTTTAAACACTATTATTTTGAAGAAATTCAATAACGCGCTTCCGCCGGCCGAGGTTATGTCGATTTCGTTGATTCCGAGATTGTCGGGAAAGTATAATTTGCGCCCGTCCGATTTTAATTTGATATCGAGTCCTTTAAAATTAAGAATTAAATCGGATTTTTTTGAAATTATATCAAAAATCGATCCGTTGAGCGATAGCGATTCGAAGGTGACTTCGGCGGTGTTGTCAGCCGGACTTTTACGGGTTTTGCCGGGCTCGCTTTTGAACGAAACGTTTTTAATCGATATATATGAAAATAAATCCGAGGCAAGATAACCTACTTTGAGCTCGGCCGGAAAAACTCTGCTCAATTCGCTTAGTAAGTAATGCTTTAAAAAAGTGTTAGCAAAAATATAAGCCGAGAGAACGACGGTTAAAAAAGTGAACAATAAAGTTCCGAAGAATAATTTAATAAGCTGTCTTGGAGTTTTCATTTTATGTTAGATTCCTTTTTTGAAAAGCTTCTTTTAATTTTTTAGTAGTGACTTCGGGATGCTCGACTACTAATTTGGCGCCGCCGAGAATATCTATAAAACCTAATTCGCGCGAGTAACGGGGAACTATATGCAAATGCAGATGTTCGATGGAAGCCCCGGAACAGGCGCCGATATTATAACCGACGTTGAATCCGCCGGGCGAATAAACTTCGGTTAAAACCTCCATTGAAAGATTGGTTAAATGATGCAGCTGCAAAGCCTCGTCGTCGTTTAACTGAGCGGTGGTTTCGATATGGCGCAGCGGAAATATAAGCAGATGACCTACATTGAACGGATATAGATTAACGCTGATAAGAAAAAACGCGTTTCTATAAACTTCGAGCAGTTCGACGCGCGGATCTTTTTCGGTGATGGCGCATAAAATGCAGCTTACATCAGGCTTTTTTCTGCCCGTAACGTATTCGAGTTTATTGAATGAAAATAGATTATTATAATGCATAACGGCTCAGCCTAATTATCACATATTTTTAATTAAAAGTCAAGAATCTTATTTGAAGGTATAAACATTGGCAAAAATATTCCGAAAGGGTAATATATAAAAATATCTATTTGTACGCAGTATTTTTTTAGTATAAGATGTAACATTCAGACGCAGCACTATTCGAAGGAAGTGATTCAGCATGTCAACTATCGACAGGGCCGGTTATTACGATGCGCTCGTAGAAAACTATTTCACGGATATCAGACAGACCGAACCCATTTCGGAAGACGAAATGGCCCACCTTTTCAACCTCGCGCAAAAAGGCGATATGAAAGCCTATCGCAGAATTATAGAAGCCAACCTTAAATTAGTCGTTTCGATAGCTAAACGCTACGCTCACAATAAGCTCATGTTTTTAGACCTGGTTCAGGAAGGGAATATCGGACTTATTAAGAGCATTAAAAAATTCGACCATTCGTTAGGGTTTAAATTTTCGACCTTCTCGACCTTCTGGATCAAGCAGGAAATAATACGCGCTATCGAAAATAAAGGAAGAATGATAAGAATACCGGTCAATGTTTCTAAAACGGTTAATAGACTTAAAAAAGCCGTCAATGAAGAAATTAATATTACCGGAGAGCTTAATACCGAAAAAGTGGCGGCGGTCGTTAAAATTAAAGAAGACAGAATCGAAGATTTAATGCAGTTTTTCGACGACAGCTGTTCGATCGAAAAATTGATCGACAAGAACTGTTTTAACGTTTTCATAACCGATCAGGACAACCTCGAGCCGGAAGACGTGGCCGTTTCGTTCATCGCCTCCGAACAGATACAAAGCCTTCTTTCAAATAACCTTACGCCGCGCGAACAGGAAACTATAATGCTGCGATTCGGCCTCGGCGATAACGTTTATAAAACTCACCAGCAGGTCGCCGAAATGCTTCAAATATCGCGCGAACGGGTCAGACAGCTCGAATCTTCGGCCATCGAAAAACTACGGCGGATAATGGCGTCTAATCCAGAATATAAAATGCTGTTTTGTGCATAGCTCCGGCGTAAATGAAGCCGAAATGAAAGCAAAATAAAAAAGCCGGATATAGTAAGCCGGAAACGGCTAACGAGATATTAATCAGAAACTTATAAAATCAGGATTTATCTTTGGCGTCTTTTGGAATATAACTTTCAATGGCGCACGAAGCTATTTCGGCTAATTTTGATATATACTGAGTGTCTTCGTTTGTGACCAATCCTATCATGCGGCATTTTGCCACGCCTATAACCGCATGAAGCCCGGAGTGGACGATAAGCGGTATGGCGACCTGCCAGTCGGTCGTCTTATCGGAAACGTCGTTAAGTATCACTTGATGATTAACGGCGCATTTGCCTATTATCCCTTCGCCGAAATTAATAAAAGTCTCTTCAACTTTTTCAATATGCGCCAGATTTTTTTTGAAAGCGCAGCCGAGCACCCTGCCTTTTTCCGACACCGTAAAAAGCGCGACTTCTTTCATCGCGTAATCTATGGCTAAAGATTTAAGAAGAACTTCGTAGATATCTTCTACCGATTTAGCCGCGGCTAAATTTCTGCTGAATTTAAGTAAAAAATTATAATATTTAACGGAAGTATCGACGGGCTGAATTATCTGCTGTGAAGCGCTTTCATGACCCGCATGCGGCGAAGCCGACTGCTGCGCAGCTAAAAGTTTTTTGTTGAGCTCGGCTATATTTTTATTGAGATTAACGCACTGCCTGCCCATTATATCGTAACTTAAACCCGATATAAGCCCCATAAGAGTGAAAAAAACTAATTGAAAATTATAGTGCACCGGGGCGGCGTTATTAGTATAGTATGAAGGGTTCAGGTTCAACCCGATAACGTGAAGTATGCATATAAGCGTGGAAGTGAAAAAGCCCCCTACCATTCCATACTGGACTCCGGCAAAAGTTATCACGAGTATGTAAAGGTACTGATAATAAGCCAGCGCGAATGAAACGGCCTGATATTTATTGCCGAAAAAACCGGCTATAAAAGCTATTATTACGAGTAAAACGCCTATCTTTAAAGAATAATTATATACCGAAAATTTAACCATGGCATAATTATAAAGTTATAAGCGCTAATTGTCAATATTTTTATTATTATTTTTTATTAAAAAATATCTTGAAGTTTTCGTTAAATTAATTTATAATTATATGATTTTTAGTTAAATAAGCGACAGGCTTTAAAAATAGAAAAGGTGATAAATTTAATTATGTATGATTTTTTTACTGAGGAAACCAAGAAATTATTGAACTGCTCGGAGGATGAGGCGCGAAATTTAAAACACGGCTATATCGGCACCGAACATTTGCTTCTGGCTATAGTTAAAAACGAACATTTTATAGCCGCGAAGATACTTAAAATGTTTCAGATCGATTATAAAATCATTCTTGACGAAGTTAACCATATAGTCGAAGAGCGTTCGCAGCAGTATAACACTTCCTTAGATCTGACCCCGCTGGCAAAACTCGTCATACGCCTTGCCGTAGAAGAGGCCCAGGCTTTAGGACAGCGTTTTATAAGCCCCGAGCATATTCTCCTCGGCCTTTTAAAGTGCGAGGAAGGCATCGCCGCCCGTATTTTTTCGAAGTTAAAAGTAAACGTTGTTCAGGTCCAGAAAAAAATCAGACCCATACTTTTATCTCATCGCGCCACTACCATCACTAACCGCGAAAACCTTTCAGTTTCTAAAACGCCCATGTGCGATATTTACGGCGTCGATCTCACCCAGAAAGCCGTTCAGAAAAAACTCGATCCGGTAATAGGCCGCGAAGAAGAAATATCGCGCGTCATACATATTTTATCACGCCGCACCAAAAACAATCCCTGCCTTATAGGCGATCCCGGCGTCGGAAAAACCGCTATAGTCGAAGGTCTTGCCATAAAAATCATCACCGGCCAGGTGCCTGAAACTTTAGTGGATAAAAGAGTCCTGCTTTTAAATTTTTCGTCGATAATCGCCGGCGCTAAATTCAGGGGCGAGTTCGAAGAACGCCTTAAAACAATAATAGACGAAATACGCGAATCGTCGAATATAATACTGTTTATTGACGAAATTCACACCATCGTCGGCACCGGCTCTTCGGAAGGCTCGATGGACGCGGCTAATATATTAAAACCGGTCTTAGCGCGCGGCGAGCTTCAGGTAATAGGCGCTACCACCTTAGACGAATACAGAAAACATATCGAAAAAGATACCGCGCTCGAAAGGCGTTTCCAGACCATACTCGTTTCCGAACCCTCTATAGACGAAACTATACAAATTTTAACCGGCCTGCGCGACCGCTACGAAATGTTTCACCGCGTTAAAATATCCGACGGCGCGGTCGAAAGCGCTGCCCGCCTTTCTGCACGCTATATTTCCGGCCGCTTTCTGCCCGACAAAGCTATAGATCTAATCGATGAAGCCGGCGCTTACGTGCGCCTCCAGAACTTAGTAACTCCGCCGGATATACACGAAATAGAAAACGATCTGGCCAACGTGAGGCTCGAAGAAGAACAGGCCATCACGCGTCAGGATTACGAGCGAGCGGCTAAAATGCACTGCCGCGACCTTGAACTTCAGGCTAAACTTAAATCGATTAAAACGGCGTGGGACGCGCGTAAAGCTCAAATATCCGAATCGGCTGTGGTAAGCTCGAACGACGTTGCCGCCGTCGTCGCCCGCTGGTCGGGAATTCCTATCGGCACGCTTACCGAACACGAAACCGCGCGCCTGATCAAACTCGAAGAACACATTCAGCGGCGCGTTATCGGCCAGCCTGAAGCCATCCATTCGATCGCGCAGGCTATAAGGCGCGCGCGCACCGGCTTGTCCGATCCTAACCGCCCCTACGGCTCCTTTATCTTTCTCGGACTTACCGGCGTCGGTAAAACCGAATTAGCAAAGGCGCTCGCTGAATTTATATACGGCAACGAGGCCGCTATCATTCGCGTCGATATGTCCGAATTTCAGGAACGCCACGCCGTATCGCGCCTCGTCGGCGCGCCTCCCGGCTACGTAGGCTACGACGAAGCCGGCCAGTTGACCGAACGCATCAGGCGCCGCCCTTATTCAGTGGTACTCCTCGACGAAATCGAAAAGGCGCATCCTGATATTTTCAATATTCTTCTTCAGGTTCTCGAAGATGGACGGCTTACCGATTCACACGGCCGCGTGGTCGATTTTAAAAATACGATCATAATTATGACCTCTAACATCGGCGCTAAAGAATATACCGATATAGCCAGGATCGGCTTCGTTGAAACCGAGAAAAAAATCGAATACGAAAAACTTAAAAATAAAATCTTAGTCGAACTTCCAAAACTATTCCGGCCCGAATTTCTTAACCGTATCGACGATACCATAGTTTTTCAGCCGCTGCAGATGGAACACGTTCGTAAAATATGCCTTAATCTGATTAACGAGCTTCAAAAGAGACTTTCAAATAAAAAAATCTGCCTCGATATCAGCGAGAAAGCTATCGATCATCTCACCGCGCTCGGTTACGATATACATTACGGCGCGCGGCCGCTGAAACGCGTTATACAGAAAAATATAGACAATGAAATCGCTAACAGGCTGCTTATGGGCGATTTTAAAGAAGACGTCACCATCAGTATCGATTTCGACGATAACAAATTGGTTTTTAACACCATCGTCGCTAAAACGGCGGAGCTGGTATTAGAAGAGGCAAAGCCTCAAAATGCATGATCATCTTCTAAATAAATACTTTATGGGGTGCGTTAATTTTGGGTGCGTTTAAAACGATAATAAGCAAGCCCGAAGGCTTTTTCTGGCTTTGCGTGATAGCCGCGTTTTTTTTATGCGCGCTCCTGTCGGATCATATAATACCATATAAGGTCGATGTGAGCAACCGCGCTAAAATGCTCGCCCCGCCCGATTCTTCCAACTGGGCGGGCACCGACCGGCTCGGCCGCGACGTATTTTCAAGAACGCTTATCGGAATTAAAATATCGCTGTACATAGGCTTCGCCGCGCGCGCCGTGGCGCTGATAATAGGCGTCATACTCGGAATAATAGCGGCTTATTACGGCGGTTTCGTCGATAATTTAATATCGCGCTTCATCGATTCCACGCTCGCTTTCCCCTCGCTTTTACTCGCCATAGCTATTTCCATATCGATCGGCCAGGGTTACGCTACCATAGTAATATCCCTTTTTTTAGTCAGCTGGGCGCCCATCGCGCGGCTCATTAGAAGCGCGGCCATACAGTTAGTAAATATGCCCTATATCGAAGCGGCCCGCTCATACGGCGCCAGCGATATGCGCATTTTATTCCTTCATATACTGCCTAATTGTTCATCAACTATTATAGTTTCTTTCACTTCAGGAATCGCCGCCACTATTATGAGCGAATCATCACTTACATTTCTCGGCCTCGGCCCCGACGCCTCAGTTCCGACCATCGGACAGATGATCTATTCGGGAGTTCACGACTTTAACGCGCCGTGGGTTATATTATTCCCTTCGTTTTTTCTGCTCTTATTAATAGTGTCATTCAATATTTTCGGCGATATTTTAAGGGACGCGCTCGATCCGCGCGAAAATTAAATTATGTTTATTTTTGAAAATATTATCCCCTTCATAGCTTTTATTATTTCCTACTCCTTCGGCTCTTACGTTTTCATAAGGGAGCCGAATCTTGTTATTAACAGGCTTTTTATTTTAATCATACTTTCGCCCTTTATCCAGGATTTAATAAATATGCTCTACTGGCATAAAATAATTCCGCTCGAAAGCCTTTCCTATTTCGACGATATTTCCATCTGGCTTCTGCCGCCTCTCTACCTCCATTTCATAGATAGTTTTGAAGAACATCTCATTTCATGGAAACGATTTTTCGCCTATTATCTTACCGCGATATTCTTCTTCGCCGCTTATTACATATTCAATTCTCCTGATATTCAATATCTGTACATCACCCTTTCTTTTATAACTCTTATCATGCTCTGGCTTAAAACTTCTTCATCAGGACGCATCATCAACAGATATTACGAAAAAATGCAACATATCCTGATATATTCCGGTTTTTTAATTAACTACGCGCTTCTGTCTTTTATCGTTCTTTACGGCATGGCCGGCGCAGATAAACTTAAACTTCTATCGCCGCTCATAGTCGTCGCCTTTATAGCCAGCGCGCTTTTAAAGGTCAGAATAGCCAATATACTATATATCTTAAAAAAATCATCCGTTTATTCGCTTTTTTTATTTATATTTGTTTTTTCTTATATAGCCGCTACGGTTTATTTATTCAATTACTTCCAGATCATCGATAATATATACGCCATCTATTACATGGCGCTCTTTTTCATTCTATTCGCCATAATATTCCGCCCCATAGTCGATTATATCAGAAATTTCATCGATTCTCATATTTTCAAAATAGCCTTTAACTATAAGCAGATCGTCGATAATTTTTCAAGAAAGATTTCGGCTTTAGTTCAATTTCAGGATATTATAGGGCTTGTCTCAACCACATTTGCCGAAACTTTCAGGTTAAACGCCGTGCTTTTTTATAACCTCACACTGCCTGCCGCCGATATCGAAGTGCTTTACGGCGAAAAAGGCCCGGGCGCGCCCCCTAAAATCGACGACGTCATCTTGTATTTCAGCAAGATATACCCGCTTAATTTAAATATCCAGAAGTTCGAGCCGCTCTTTGTCAATTACCTTTCAAGCGATAAATTATCCGCTGAATTTTTAAATTTTTTAACCAGATATAAAATATCCATTATATTTCCGGTATATCACGAAAATATAATATTGGGCTTTTACTTTCTAGGCTATAAATATATGAAAGACGAATATAACGACGACGACATACAACTGATAACAACCGTTTTAAACCAGGCGCAGGTCGCTTTCAGCAACGCTAAAATATATAATAACCTTCTCACCTCCAACGGCATGCTCGAAAAAACGATAATCGAACTTAAAAATACCCAGAACGAACTGGCTAAAAAAGAAAAATTAGCCGCGCTCGGTCATCTTGCCGCCAACGTGGCGCATGAGGTCAAAAACCCTCTCGGAATAATGAAAGTAGCCGCTTCCACACTTGAATCCGCGCTCGAGGAAAAACCCCGTTTAAAAGATCTTGCCTCCTTTATCAATAAAGAAATCGACCGGCTTAATTCTTTCGTGTCCGAACTTCTCGATTTTACCAAAAATAGAGATCTAAAACTCGCCGATATTAATTTAAACGAACTCATCGGCGAGGTTATCGAAAAAACCTCTATGTACGCTAAAAGCGAAAATAAAAATGTTGAAATAATTAAAAAATTTTCGAGCGGCGGCGAAGAAGGTGAGCTGACGAACTTAACCCTGCGTTTAGATTACGACCAGATCTTAAGAGCGCTTATCAACATTACTTTTAACGCTGTCGATGCTATCGATGATCCAAAACAGGGCAGAGTAATCATAAACGCAGCTATGGCAAATCAAATTTCTCGCACAGACGTTAATCAAACTTCCGATAACGCCCGTGAAAAAGCTGAAACGACGAAACGCGAATGCGTTATGATTACCGTCGAAGATAACGGCCGCGGCATCTGCGAAACTAATCTCAAAAGCGTCATCCAGCCTTTTTATACAACCAAGAAAAAAGGCACCGGCTTAGGACTCGCCGTCGCATCGCAAATTATTGAAAAACACGAAGGCTCTATCGAAATTAAATCCGCTGAAAATAAAGGCACGAAAGTTGCCTTCTACATTCCATTGAAAGGGGCATGACATGTCGTTAGTTTATATAGTCGATGATGAAGAAAATATGTGTAAAGTCCTTAAATTCTGCCTCGAAGAAGACGGACATGAAGTAGAGTATTTTACCGATCCTAAAAAAGCCATTATCAAACTTCAGGAGGCTTGTTTCATCAATGACAGCCCTTCTTTAAGGCCTGATATAATAGTATCTGACCTTAAAATGCCGCAAATGGACGGTATCGCTTTTTTAAGCGAGCTTAAAAAAATAGACGGCAGGCTGCCCCTTATAATGATGACCGCCTACGCCAGCGTTCAAAACGCAGTCGAAGCAATGAAAGAAGGCGCTTTTGATTATATATTAAAACCTTTCGAACCGGATGAACTCAAATTATTGATTAAAAAAGCCATTGAACACACCCGGCTCATCGATGAAAATGTATCGCTTAAATCCATATCAGGCGAGGTTAATTTCATCGGAAACAGCCAGGCGGTTAAAAATGTTTTTGAAATGATCACAAGCGTCGCCAATTCGAAAACTACCGTTTTAATTACCGGCGAGTCCGGTACAGGTAAAGAACTCGTTGCACGGCTTATCCACAACAACAGCGACCGTATTAAAAAACCTTTCGTTAAAATCAACTGCGCAGCTATCCCCGATACGCTCCTTGAGTCCGAACTTTTCGGCCATAAAAAAGGATCGTTCACAGGCGCTTCCAGCGATAAGATCGGTAAATTCGAACTCGCCGACAACGGCACCATTTTCCTCGACGAAATAGGCGATATGAACCTTAACCTTCAATCTAAACTGCTCAGAGTCATCCAGGAACGGCAGTTTGAAAAGATCGGATGCAATAAATCAGTAACCGTCGATGTCAGAATTATAGCCGCGACTAATCAAAATCTTCAAAAAATGATCGGTGAAGGCGCTTTCCGCGAAGACCTGTACTATCGCTTAAATGTATTCCCCATTAAAATTCCGCCGCTGCGCGAACGAAAAGAAGATATCATCCCTATCGCCGAACATTTCATCCGTGAATTTAACCGTGAATTTAAAAAAAGCGTCGTTAAAATTAGCGATGAAATGAAAAATTTCATTCTTAATTATTCCTTTCCAGGCAACGTCAGAGAACTCTCTAATATGATCGAACGCGCCATGATACTCGCTAAAGGTAATGAAATAAATATTAACCATTTCGATAAAAGCGATTTCTACAGCGCAAACGCCTCGGATGCCAGCCAGACGAAAGATGCGGCGGGCGGAGCTAATTCTTCAGGCAATACCGCTTCCGATAAAAACACTAATACCGATTTTTCCGACGCTTCGCTCGAACAGATCGAACGCCAGCACATCATCGATATATTAAAATCAACTAACTGGCATAAAGGTAAAGCGGCAGATATACTTAAAATCGACCGCTCCACACTTTACCGTATGCTTAAAAAATATAACATAACACTTAAAGAAGAATAAAAACAACATAATTCCATCGTAGAATTAATATTTACTTGATTATAAAGTAATACAAAAGTTTATTTCATTAAATTAAAACAATTAATAAAAAAACAATAAATAATTTGCTTTTTTTTTTGTATGTTGTGATATAATATTTCATATCAAATTTGTAAGGGCTGATTTTATGAATTATATACATCCAGTAAGACTGATTAACGAAGAAAAAGGTTTCTCATTAATCGAGCTTATGATCGTTATTGCGATCATAGGTATTCTCGTCGCGGTCGCACTTCCGCAATTCGCCGCTATGAGCGAAGACGCTAAACGCTCTAAAGCTAAACAGGACTGCCAGACTATCGTCGATGCCATCAATAAATTCAATAATCTCGAAAAAGCTAAACTCAGTAAACTATCCCAACTTAAAGGTAAGTATATCGCTAACCTCGAAACCCTCAAAGATCCGTGGGGAAAGTCCTACGCCATCGATACCGCGGCCGGAATAGTTCTATCATTCGGACCCGATGGAAAGCATTCCGCTAAACGCGATAAAACCTGGAACGATGATATCACCATCCAGTACATAGGCGCACTCACTTTAGTCGACGCATTCCTTTCAGTCAATCCCGAAAACTTGCCGGATTACGAAGCCTACGACTTGCTGGTGCTTAAATTTAACCGCGCACTTAAACCCGTATCAACCAGCGAAATCGAAATTGATTTTTCACCGGCTACCGCCGCTTTAAACAATCTTAACCCCTCTTCCTCGAGCGATAACGACGCTAAAGCCGGTAAAATTTTCCGCTGGTACGAACAAAGCCCTAAAAATTTCATTAAAGGCGATAGCCCCATTAAAACTAATCCTATCGCTAAATGTAAAGTTTCATCCGCCGGCGATGAAATCTACTGCCAGTTTCCCGCCGGAAGTTACGGACAGATCACTACTAATTATTTTATCAATATTACCGGCTCTAAAAATGATCCCAATCCCTTTTTTGTCGCCGAAGACGGATCGCGCGCCGAAGCCGCCGGCGCAGCCTGCCGTATTAAAAAATACGACGGAATTCCGCCCGATTACGCACAGATAGAAGCCTATGCCGGAAATAAAGAACCAAATCTTATACATTTGCAATAATTTTTTTTGTAATTATTATTTGTCATAATCGTTGTAATAATCCTTGCAATGATCTTTGCGGTAATTGTTACAGAAAATTTTTTGTTTTTGAAGGGGAGGGAGAAAGGGTTAGCAACCCTTTCTCCCTCCCCTTTGCCCCTCCCTCTATCCGCAAATTGCCTGACGCTTTTTCGTTAGTTGATCGACTGCCGCCTTTTTCTCTATGTTCCGGCCTCCACTTTTT
Organism: uncultured bacterium; assembly: GCA_964436235.1. Lineage (GTDB taxonomy): Bacteria > Muiribacteriota > UBA9980 > UBA9980 > UBA9980 > UBA9980. The sequence continues at coordinate 2,295 of CAYTCW010000021.1, read as the reverse complement.
CAATTTTATCCTTTATCCTTTTAAATTTTTTTTCCTTTCCTTCCTTTTCTTTCTTTCTTTCTTTCTTATTTTCTTTTCTTTTATTTTCTTTCCTTTTTCTTTCCTTTTTCTTTCTTCTTTGGTTGCCAGCTTGCTTGTTTGCGGTGCAAGTGCGCTCCACCGAAACTATACCCTGCGGCTCACGATAAAATTTAATGCAAATCGAACTTTAACTAAATCAATCAAAACATCTTTCATCGCATAACGCAACAACGATGTTGCAAAATGCGATTTTAATAAAAATGTTGCATTTTTTATCTGAATTGTGCTATAATCATTTTTGGTTTTTCGGGTGTCTGGTTAAATATCTATAACAGACATACGGCCGCTTAAATCACTTTAAATGAAGAGCGGCAAAGGTTATTGACCTTACAATTATTACGGTGAAACAAAGATACAAAAATATTTTTTAAATTTAATACATGGCACATAAATTGCACTCTCATTGTTCGTAAATTATTTAAAGGTTTTAAAATAAACAACCATAATAAAAAGGTAAATCACAAAGGAGGAGTTTTATGTTATTAAGAAGTAGAAAAGGTTTCTCGTTAATCGAGCTCATGATCGTTATCGCTATCATCGGTATTCTCGTCGCGGTGGCCCTGCCTCAATTCGCGGCAATGACCGAAGATGCGAAGAAAACCAAAGCTAAACAGGACTGCGACACTTTCGTCCAGGCTATCCAGAAGTTCAACTCGCTCGAAGGCACCACGGTTCAAGATAAGTATATGAAAGAACTTAAAGGTAAATACATCACTAACTTAGACACCATGAAAGATCCCTGGGGCAACCGTTACGAACAGGAATACAGAAAGGGTATAGTTTATTCGAAAGGCCCTGACAGCAAACATAAAGAAGGCGGCGGTCCGAGCGCGCCTGAAAATAAAGACGATATATCCGTTTCATACATAGGCGCTCTTACCTTAGTTGATGCTAAACTCGAAGTTAACCCCGAAGGCGGTAATTATCAGGATGATGCCGAAAAAGCAAAATGTTTCGACAGACTTCACCTTTATTTCAATAAAGAAGTCGCTATTCCCACATCAGTTGACCTTAGTAACGCAGTAAAAGGCCCAACTCCTACAAGTACTACTACCGATGCAGGCGCAAAAGACGGTGCTGCTTTCAGATATTTTACCAGTGCTAACCCCAGCGCAGACGCAATAGAATTTCCTAAAGATCTTAAAAGCGCTTGCTCCGGCATGGCAATAAAACGCGCTGACGAACTTAACAGCGATTTAACAACCGCTGGTATTGCTTACGGCGCCGATTCAAAAGAAATCATAATTAAATACGCGGAAGGTTTTACCAGTGCGCAGGGTGATTTTATCGCTGCAGATGGAAGCGAAACTAAAGCTAAAGAGTTATTAATTCCCGGAACGCACTACATAAATCTTACCGGCGCTAAAAACTCACCTAATCCAATATTTTTTGAGCCTGATACAAGCGGAACAGTTAAAGATGGTACCAAAGCTTCTACCGATAGCGCACAGGCCGCAGGTGCACAAATTCAAATTAAAAACTATGAATAATATCTAACTAAAAACTTAATAATTTGAATTTAGCTTTAAATCATTAACTTAACGATCCCAGATTTTATAGCTAAACAAAAAACGGGAGGATTTTAAATAGTCCTCCTGTTTTTTTTCGTTTGGTTAATCCCTGTAAATTAAAGCCGATATATTTATGAGTCTGCTCCAGAAAGACAAAAAAATGGCATAAATGTGTCTGAAAACTATTAAAAAAATCGTTGTCAAAATATGAAAAATCGACTATTTGGAATGAACTCATTTATAAAATATGGTTTTTAACATCTATTGATGGACGCTGAATAATTTTTTCGGGGCCAGGGTTACAAAATCCATCACAAACACACACAAATTTATCCGGCACTCTTACCCACTGACGCCGGATATTAAATTTAAATTAATGAAAATTTTATTTTGTAAATAAGCGATTGATTATATTTATAAATTTTATCAATTAATTTTACTTAAAGGAGAATAATGAAATACAATAAAATTATTTACATTACTATTTTAATAATTAGCGCCTTAATCGCATATACCACCGGTTTTGAAAGTTTTATCAAAAAAAATGAAAGCCGGACCAATGCCTTAACCACACCCGATAACTCCGCCCTTACTTCAGAAACACTTATAGAACGGCCGGCCGTCGCACAACCCGATTACTCTTTTAACCTGCGCGCCGCCGGCATCAGCGCTCAAATGCCGGCCTACTCAATATATAACCTTT